>WGCR01000402.1 GCA_015493675.1 Anaerolineae bacterium | reverse complement strand
GCGGGCCGGTTTCCAGCATGTCAAGGTGACCGTTACGCCAGACATGGAGGACGCAACGCAGGATGTGATAGACGCCTGGCTGGAAGAAACAGAAAGCCGCTGTCCCGTCACCGATAATATCCGGGCCGATACCGCCATCACCGTCACCAGTGCAACAAAAAATAGGCCAGACTGACGCTAAAAAGTGGCGCATTTTACAAAACACGAGGCAAACATATCCAAATTCCCAAAAAGGAGGAATCTGTTCTTATGAACACGCCAGAAGCAAAACCGATCACCGTCCACGCTCATCGCTTGGGCCCCATCACTGCCGGGGTAGAGGCCCGCACCTGGGAGACGACGCTGGCTATCACCGGTCAGCAGCCTGTCAACGCGCCCGCGCCCACCGAGATGCTCATCGGCGCCCTGGCCGCCTGCATGATTGCAGGCATCCAGCGCGAAGGCTCGGCCGCCGGATTGCACATCGGCGGGGTGGAGGTTACGGCCCGGGCCAACAGGCAAATGACCGGGAATGGCCCTCTGCTCAAGGATTTTCAGGTGCACATCATCGTCACCAGCGCCGATCCAGAAGAAAAGCTGCTCCCCATCCTCGAAGCCCTGCACCGCAACGGCTCCGTCACCAACACGATCCAACTGGGACAGCCTATCGAGATCACGTATGAGGTAAAACAGCCATGACTATCGATCCTGCCATTGTCCTTCCCCTTCTCGTTAAAGGGTTGATTGCCGGCGTCATCGTCGGCGGCGTCACCGCGTCCATCCGCTCCTGGGTGGATCGCTTCTTTCTGGTCATCCTGCTGGTGAGCATAGTGGGCCTGCCCATCAGCGAAGCCATCACCATCAACCTCATCGTCGTTGGCATCGCTTCGCTGATGATGGCGTTGCGCCAGACCGCAGTGCTGACCAATATCCGTGAAGACTGGGCCATGATCATCATCGCCAGCGGCCTGGGAGGCATGCTGGGACGGCTGCTGGGCCTGAGCCTGGCCGCGTCCATTCTCATTGCCCTGCTGGGGATTTACGCCATCCTGGTGGGGATTCGCCTGCTGTTCGTCAAACCCGTTCCCGCCCGCGATGATCCCGCACATCCCGCCTGGCTGGCGCCGGTGGCCTTTGCCGGCGGCTTGCTGGCGGGCCTGCTTTCGGCCGGGGGCAAGCCCTTCACCGTGCCCGTGTACAACTGGGCGCTGGGCCATCATCCCAAGCGGGCCTATGCCCTGGGTTCGCTGGGCGTGGTCACGGCCATCTGGGCGGCGCTGACGACCCAAATTGCGGTGGGGCAATTTCTTACGCCCAAAGAGATGGCCCTCGCCGCCTACGAGTTTATCGTCATCACCCTTACCGCCTTGCTGGTGGGGCGCTACTGGTCGCCCAAGGTAAATCGCTGGGTCAGCCTCATCGTGGGCCCGCTGCTCATCCTGGTGGGCGTACGCTTTTTGTGGATGGTGTGGGGAGCATGATGAACGCCGTCGTCCTTACCATCAGTGATCGCAGTTTTCGGGGGGAGATGGATGATCTCAGCGGCCCGGTGTTGTGGGAATTGCTGACCGAAGCGGGATTCCGCGTGGTCGCGGGGCACATCCTGCCCGATGAAGCGACGATGATCACGGAGCTGTTGCTGCGCCTGGCTGATGAGGAGGGCGTCGATCTCGTCGTCACCACGGGCGGCACGGGTCCCGCTCCCCGCGATGTCACGCCCGAGGCCACGCGGGCGGTCATCCAGCGGGAGATGCCGGGCCTGGCGGAGCTCCTGCGCTGGGATGGCTATCGGCGCACGCCCTGTGCGGTGCTGGCCCGGGGCATGGCCGGCATCCGCGGCCAGACGCTAATCATCAACCTGCCAGGTAATCCCCGGGCCGTGCGGGAGGGGATGGAAGTGTTGACGCCGCTGCTTGCCCCGACCATCCGTCTGATTCACGGCCAGAAACTGAAAAAGGGCATGTGTGCACCCGATCCTCCCGCAACGCAGCGATTGCAGTAATCATTCAGGAGCCATTCAATGAAAGAATCGCCTCTCCTCACCTACGATATCGAAGCTGAACAGATTCTGCCGCATGTTTCCACATCCCGGGCCAAACGGGCGCAGATTTATTTCGACTCCTCGCCCGGCCAGAGCGAGCATCTGATGAATCCGGCCGAGCTGCTATTGAGCGCCTTTGCCGCCTGCATCATCAAGAACGTCGAGCGCCTGTCCGACATCCTCCATTTTTCTTATGCCGATGTGAAAGTTCAGGTGCATGGTGTGCGGGAGGGCCCGCCGCCGCACATCACCCAGGTGGTCTATGAGATCGACCTGTGGACGGATGAGAGCAGGCACAAGGTGGACTTGCTGCATCGAAATCTGCGCAAATTTGGCACCATCTTCAACACCATTGCCGCGGCCAGCGATGTCAGCGGGCGCATCATCACTCATCCGACGAAATAAGGTGACAGTCCCTTCACCTCAGCCGAGAGCTGTCCGTTCAGCCCCAAAACTGTGTTAAAATTCAAAACGAAGTGACTGTCACCCTGACAGAGATTTCTTTTTTGAGATCAATTCATTCGATTTTACGAATAATCTCTTTTGCAACTCGAGGCATATCATGCACGCCTGTCATAAATTGTGTTCCCCCGGCTGTCATTGCGGCCGGGCCGACTGGATCAAACGCTCGCCTCCGAAAGCGAATTGAAGTCAAATCAACCGATTTCAATCTCGCATTCGGAGGTGAACACTCATGATCCTCAAGAAAATACAAGAACATCTCAAAAAATACATGCTGTGGTATGTGACCGCAGCGATTTTGCTTGGCTGGGGCCTGGGCTATTTCGATGGCGGCTTCAGCAAAGCTCATAAAACCGAACTCAAAACCCTGATCACCGTGGTGGTGTTCTTTATGATCTACCCCATGATGGTCAACATCAAGCTGGAAGCCCTGGCCAAAGCCTTTCGCAACCTCAAGGCCCTGGGGCTGGCCCTGGCCTACAATTTCGTGTGGGCGCCGCTGTTTGGCTTTGCCATGAGCAAGGTTTTTCTGCACGATCCGCAGGTGGGCTTCGGCTTTCTGCTGGTGATGGTGGTGCCCTGCTCCAGCATGAGCATCGGCTATACGGGCCTGGCGGGCGGCAACCTGGAACTGGCCACCGTGGCCGTAGCCACCAGTTTTGTGGCCGCCATCGCCGCAATCCCCTTCTGGCTGGGCATTATGGCCGGATCGTATCACGTGCCCGTGCCGATGGGCCTGCTGATGAACGCCATCCTCACCGTGCTCATCCTGCCTATGGTCCTGGGCTATCTCACCCGCCTGGGCTTGATCCGGGGGCTGGGCGAAAAAGGCTTCCGCCGCATCGCCCCGCTCTTCCCCAGCATCACGTTGATCAGCATGTTTCTGATCATCTTCCTCATTTTCTTTATGAAGGCGGGCATTCTGGTGCAGAAATGGCAGTTGATGCTGTGGCTGATCGTGCCCAACCTGCTGTTCGTCACCGTTACCCTGGCGTTTATCACCTGGGTGGACAGGAAGACGGGCCTGGGTTATCGGGAACATATGGGCATCATCTTTGCCAGCACCGGCAAGAACAACGGCACAGCCATTGCTCTTGCCACGGCCGCCTTCTCGCCCCTGGTGGCCATTCCCGCGGCCACCCTGCCCATCTTCCAGATTATTTTCCTCATCGGCTATCTGAAACTGGAGCCGTGGGTGAGACGCTACTTCGGGGCGCCGCCCGCGGCGGAACCGGAAGCCGAACTCACGCCTGTCCCAGGGAGGTGACATCATGTTCAAGAAAATCCTGTTCGCCACCGATTTTTCGCCTCACGCCGAGGTGGCCAAACAGATCGCCAAATGCCTGGCCGAGATGGATGGCGCAGAGCTATGGGCCATGACCGTGCTGGAGCCAGTGGAAGAGCCTTTGGGCTTGGCCGACGAGCCTCCCGACATCCCCGCCTGGAAGTGGGAGAAGAAAGTCGCCAGAATGCAGGACCGCCTCAAGGCCGAGAAACGGCGCAAGCTGGATCAGGATGTGGCGGATTTGCGGGCCGAGGGCCTGACCGTGCACGACGTCGTGCGCGAAGGAGACCCCGACAAGCAGATTCTGGCCGTCGCCCGCGAGATCGGCGCGGACGTCATCGTCATGGGTTCCCACAGCCGCCGCAACCTGTGGGACGTGGTGGTGGGCAACATCGCCCAGCGCGTGGCTGAAAAAGCGCCCTGCCCGGTGGTGCTGGTCTCCCATCGCCCGCCTCATCCTGGCATCGACGCACCCAAGCATTACCTGCTGGCCACCGACTTCTCGCCCCACGCCCAACTGGCGGAAAAGATCGCCATTGCCCTGGCGAAGCAACGGGGCGAGGACAAGAAGCTGTGGGTCATCACCACCATCGAGCCGGGCGAGGAAATCCCCATGCCCCCGGGCTTTGTGGTCAACGCCCCGGACGACGAAGTCGTCGAACTGGAGAGCGAGCTGCGCCAGGACGTCGAGGATGAGGTCACCCGCCGTTTGAACGCCATCATCGCGGACGCCCGGGCCCAGGGCGTGACCGTAGAAAAGCTGGTGCGCCATGGTGATGCGGCCAAGGAGGTCCTGAAAGCGGCCATCGACATCGAGGCCGACATGATAGTCATCGGCTCGCACAGCCGCAAGAGCCTGAAAGAAAAGCTCCTGGGCGGCGTGCCGGAAAAGGTGGCCAAGCAGGCCCCCTGTCCGGTGCTGATCATCTCGCATCTGCCGGGCCAGAACTCAAATATTACCAAGGAGAAACATCTATGAAAGTCGCTATCGTCACCAATGACGGCAGAACGGTCTCCCAGCATTTTGGCCGGGCGCCCTACTACCTGGTCGTCACGATTCAAAACGATGAAATTGTTTCCTACGAAACGCGCCCCAGGCGCACACCCCATTCGACAGGCCAGGGCGGCCAGGCCCACACCCATCAACCGGGCCAGCCCCATGGCATGGGCCCGGAAGCGACCGCCCGCCACGCTGGCATGGCCGCTCAAATTCAGGACTGCGACATCCTCATCGCCGGCGGCATGGGCACAGGGGCCGTGCAGGCGATGGAAGCCGCGGGCCTGCGGGTCATCCTCACCGATATGCGCGATATCGAGTCTGCATTGACCGCCCTTGTGAACGGCTCCCTGGCCGATCGCCGCGAGCGCATGGATTAAGGAGAACGCTATGACAACCTTCCGATTGGGCTTTTGCCCCACCATGACCCCTTACGCCGAAACATTTGATCAGAAAATCGAGGAAATCGAGTTGGTTCCTTTGGGCAGCGCGTCGCAGGCAATGAGCATGTTGCGCAGTGGCGCGGTCGAAATTTCCTTGATCGGGCGAGAAGCCTACACCCGAGAGCTTACCGAGAAGATCGGGAAGACGCGGCTGGCGAGCGGCTACACGCTGGTGTATTCCCGCAAAGCCGCTATTCCCAAGGCGCAGTTGGCTGAAATACCGGTGAAAACCTATCTCGACTCGGAGATCGTGGCGAAACTCCTTCCAACCCTGGACAACGTTTCTTTCTACAACACTTTCGAGGAATGCGAGCGCGCTGAACCGGGGACGCCGATGCTGATCGACTGGAAAGACTTCAAGGATGAGCACCAGATGCTGATTCCGGTCGAGGCCAACGGGGCCAAGGTTCCTGCTTTCCGGGCGCCTGTCATCTACTACAACACCGACAGGGTGGGCGAAGATGCCGTGGATCGTTTTCAGGCGGTGTTGAAAAGATGATAGA
>WGCR01000401.1 GCA_015493675.1 Anaerolineae bacterium | reverse complement strand
CGGAAGTCCACCGTGCGGCCCTGACCGTCGGTGAGACGACCATCATCCAGCACCTGCAAGAGGACGTTGAAGACCTCGGGATGGGCTTTTTCGATCTCGTCGAAGAGGACGACGCTGTAGGGGCGTCGGCGCACGGCCTCGGTGAGCTGGCCGCCTTCTTCGTAGCCCACGTAGCCGGGAGGCGCGCCCACCAGACGGGAGACGGTGTGGCGCTCCTGGTATTCACTCATGTCGATGCGCACCATGTTGTGCTCATCGTCGAAGAGGAATTCGGCCAGGGCCCGGGCCAGCTCGGTCTTGCCCACGCCGGTGGGGCCCAGGAAGATGAAGGAGCCGATGGGGCGGTTGGGGTCTTGCAGGCCCGCGCGGGAGCGGCGGATGGCCGCAGCCACGGCCTTGATGGCCTCATCCTGGCCTACGACCCGCTGATGCAGGCGCTCTTCCATGTGCAGGAGCTTCTCCCGCTCGCCTTCCAGCAGCTTGCTGACGGGGATGCCGGTCCATTCGCTGACGATGGCCGCGATTTCCTCTGCGTCCACCTCTTCTTTCAGCAACATGCCCTGTTCCTGAAGCTGCTTCAGACGGGCCTGAGCCTCCTGCAATTGGGCTTCCAGCTGAACCAACTTGCCGTAGCGCAGTTCGGCCGCTTTCTGAAGATCATACTGGCGCTCGGCCTCTTCGATCTGGATGCGCACCTGGTCGATCTCTTCCTTGATGCGCTGCACGGTCTTGATGGCCTCCTGCTCGGCCTGCCAGTGGGCGGTGAGCTCGGCGCTGCGGGCCTTGAGTTCGGCCAATTCCTTCTCCAGCGCCTCCAACCGCGCCTTGCTGGCCTTGTCTTTCTCCTTCTTCAACGCTTCGCGTTCGATCTCCAATTGCATGATCTGGCGGTCGATTTCATCCAGCTCTTGCGGTTTGGAGTCGATCTGGATGCGCAGGCGGCTGGCGGCCTCGTCGATGAGGTCGATGGCCTTGTCGGGCAGGTGCCGATCGGTGATGTAGCGATGGCTGAGGGTGGCGGCGGCGATGACCGCGGCGTCGGTGATGCGCACGCCGTGGTGCATCTCGTAGCGCTCTTTCAGCCCGCGCAGGATGCTGATGGTGTCTTCCACGCTGGGCTCATCCACATAGACGGGCTGGAAGCGGCGCTCCAGCGCGGCATCCTTCTCGATGTACTTGCGGTATTCGTCCAGGGTGGTGGCGCCGATGGCGTGCAGTTCGCCCCGGGCCAGCATGGGCTTGAGCATGTTGCTGGCGTCCATAGAGCCTTCGGCAGCGCCCGCGCCCACGATGGTGTGGATCTCGTCGATGAAGAGGATGATCTCGCCTTCAGCTGCCTCGATCTCCTTGAGCACGGCCTTGAGGCGCTCCTCGAATTCGCCGCGGTATTTTGCGCCCGCCACCAACGCGCCCATATCCAGGGCCACGATGCGCTTGTCCTTGAGGATGGTGGGGACGTCGCCGCGGGCGATGCGTTGGGCCAGTCCCTCGACGATGGCGGTCTTGCCCACGCCCGGTTCGCCGATGAGGATGGGGTTGTTCTTGGTGCGGCGGCTGAGGATCTGCATCACCCGCCGGACTTCCTCATCCCGACCGATAACCGGATCGAGCTTGCCTTTGCGGGCTTCCTCGGTGAGGTCGCGGCCGTATTTGTTCAGTGCCTCGTACTGGGCCTCGGGCGTGGGGCTGGTCACCCGCTGGCTGCCGCGGATGCCGGCCAGGGCCTGCATGATGCCGTTGTAATCGACGCCGTGCCGGGCCAGCAGGTCGCGGATGGCCTGCGGGGCCTTGGGCGAGGCCGCGGCCATAAGGATGTGTTCGGTGGAGGTGTAGTCATCGTGCATGGATTGCGCGATCTTCTCCGCCTCCTCCAGGATGTTGGCCGTGTCGCGGCTCATGCCCACCTGGCCCGCCGTAGCGCCCGTGGCCCGAGGCTTGCGACCCAACGCCGCGTCCAGGCTTTGCAGCACCATGGCCACATCCACCCCCATCTTGTTCAGCACCGAGGGCACAACCCCGCCCTCCTGGGTCACCAGGGTTTTCAGCAGATGTTCGGGATCGATGGTGGGATGATCATATTCCTGAGCCAGGCTTTGCGATTCTGCAACCGCCTCCTGGGCTTTTTGCGTAAATTTATCGAAGCGCATAAGTGCGATTCCTCCTTGTTTGATAATAGATTGATGATCAAAGATTAATGATCAAAGTGTTGATGGGCGAGCTTTCTCCGCTACGCCACTTTAATCATTTCATCATTAATCTTTGATCATTCTCTCCCAGTATACGCCCCTCGTGTTAGCGCAGGCTTAGAAAAGGATTAGCGGAGTGTATGAGGTGGGGGTTATCAGCACACTATAATGGTCCCCGAAAACTGTACCACTAGCTAAAGTGCAAAATGGAGTGTAGAATACATTCAGGAGGTACAGACTCATGACGAAAAAACGACGCAGCTACAGTTCAGAATTCAAATTCCGTGTTGCATTGGAAGCAATAAAGGATATG
>WGCR01000400.1 GCA_015493675.1 Anaerolineae bacterium | reverse complement strand
GGCAGGTTCTGGCAAGAAATGCAAATTTGCCCCCAAATTGGAACGCACCCGTCAAAAGGGCGGGGCAAAAAGACAAAAAAGTCAGGAGATGAAAAAATAACGGGCCAGCGACAGCAAAGCCACCGCCCACACATAGTAGGCAAAAATATACAGCGTATGATTTTGCAGATAGCGAAGCAGATAGCGGATAGCCAGAAAACCCGAGATGAAGGCAGTCAGAAAGCCCACTGCCAGCGGGGTCACGCCCGTGCCGCTGACGCCCATCTCCACCAGATCTTTCAGCTTCAGCAGGCCGGCGCCAAAGATAATGGGCGTGCCCAGCAGGAAGGAAAAGCGGGCCGCGGTGGGGCGATCCAGCCCGCGGGCCAGGCCCGCAGCGATGGTGCTGCCGCTGCGGCTGATGCCGGGTGCAATGGCCAACGCCTGACCGATGCCCACCAATATCGCATCCCAATAGCTCAATTTCTCCATGGACCGACCCTGCTGATGCGTCTTGGTCCAGCGCTCGGCAAAGACCAGCAGCAGGCCGGTGATGATCATAAACACGGCCACCGTGGCGGGCTTGCCAAACAGGCTCTCGAAGAAGTCCTGCAACAAGAATCCCAACAGCGCCGCCGGAATGGTGCCGATGAGGATGGCCAGCAGCAGATGGTCCTTGCCCTGAGCGGGCTTGCCCTGCACCTTGCGCACCAGCGCCATGAACATCTCCCACCAGTCGCGCCAGAAAAAGATGACGACGGCCAGCAACGTGCCCCAGTGCAGCAACGCATCGAAGGCGAGGCCGGGGTTATCCCAGCCCAGCCACCAGGGCAGCAGCACCAGATGTCCGGAAGAGGAAACGGGCAGGAATTCGGTCAGGCCCTGCACCAGGCCCAGGATGAATGCTTGGAATGTGGTCATGGGGGGAATATCACCTTGTCAATGGAAGCTGGTTCTTTTGGATTTCAGGGGGTGAGATGCCGGGCGGATTGCGAATCCGCCCTGAGAGCTCTCTGCATCCAGCCGAATTCGCAATCCTGCGGGTCGGGTAAATCCAATGCCCCCTGAAATCCTGTTGAGCCTGGAATCTTTGCTCGCCAGGCGAGAAAATGTCTCACGCAAAGCATGTCCTGAACCTGTCCTGAACAAAGTGAAGGATCTCGCCGAAGGAACGCAGAGCCGCAAAGGAAAAAGTATGGACTCGCCGCTGATAACGCGGATCAGGCGGATAGTCGCGGATGGAACCAGAAAAATCCGCGACTATCCGCACATTCAGTGTCATCCGCGGCGAATCAAAAGGTTTTGCGTGAGATATGCTTTGGGGCGCCGGCTTGTCCGGGTTGGGGGAACAGGAGATGAGATTGAAAGATTATGAGAGATAGTCGGCCAGGAACGCGTCTTTGAAGGCGTGGAAGTCGCCCGCCTCGATGTGGGTGCGGATGTCGCCCATCAGCGTTTCCAGGAAGTGCAGATTATGCAGTGTGGTCAGACGCAGGCCCAGAATCTCTTTTGCCTTGATGAGATGATGAATATATCCGGCGGAGAAGCGCTGGCAGGCGTAGCAAGTGCAGCCTTGCTCCATGGGCCCATGCTCATCTTTGAAGCGGCTGTTGCGCAGGTTGACGCGTCCGTGACGGGTGAAGATGGCGCCATTGCGGGCGATGCGGGTAGGCAGCACGCAGTCGAACATATCCACGCCGCGGGCCACGGCCTCTACGATATCATCGGGAGCGCCCACGCCCATGAGGTAGCGGGGACGGTCTGCGGGCAGCGCCGGCATGACCACATCCAGGGTGGCGTACATTTGCGGCTTGGTCTCGCCCACCGCCAGCCCGCCGATGGCATTGCCGGGTAGATCCAGTTTGCCGAGAAACGCGGCGCTCTCCAACCGCAAATCCTCGAAAACGCCCCCCTGCACGATGCCAAACAGGGCCTGCTCATCGGGTCGCACCTGGCTTTCGGCGCAGCGCACGGCCCAGGCATGGGTGCGCTCCAGAGCCTCCTCATTATACGCCCGATCCAGCGGATCCGGGCACTCATCCAGCGCCATGATGATGTCTGCGCCCAGTTTCGCCTCGATGGCCATCACCTTTTCGGGCGTGAAGCGGTGCAGGCTCCCATCCAGATGCGATTTGAAGGTGACGCCCTCGCCATCCACCTTGCGCAGATCGCTGAGGGAGAAGACCTGAAAGCCGCCGCTGTCGGTGAGGATGGGACCATCCCAGCCCATGAACCCGTGCAACCCGCCGAAACTGGCCACCCGATCGGCGCCCGGGCGCAAATAGAGATGATAAGTATTGGAGAGGATGAGGTCGGCGCCGATCATCCGCACCTCATCGGGCGTGAGGGTCTTGACCGTAGCCTGGGTGCCCACAGGCGCAAATGCGGGCATCTTGATATCGCCATGGGGCGTGGAGAAGACGCCGCGACGGGCGGGGCCATCGCTGGCGAGAAGAGTGTAGTGAAAGGGATTGGGCATAGGAGAATTCAGGAAATCCAGAGATTGGAGATTGGGAGATTGTATGTCTTTGGAGGCCGGGCGTCAAATATGGGGAGGGGCAAGACCACAGTGGTTGAATGGGGCTGTTACAGGCCTGCCGGGGTTGCCAGAAAAGAAAAATCCGTGCTACCATGCTTGGCATCCGCATCCCTATCTCCCGACCATGAAACAGATTCCCGACACCTGGCCCTCCCCCACCCGGTCGTCCACGCGCCCCGCGGCAATTTTACTGCTGG
>WGCR01000399.1 GCA_015493675.1 Anaerolineae bacterium | reverse complement strand
GCGCCCGGGCATCCCCGCCCGCCGCGGATACGCCTCGGGCGTAGGCGCGGTTTTGCGGATAACCACCACCATCCGCGTCGCCTCCACGCCTGGAATCATTACCCGCTCCACGCCTGCCAACTCGCCCCCCAGCAGTTGGATGGCCCGAGAGGCCGCATCCGCTTCCTCCTGCGCCTTCGGGCCCTTGGGCAGGACGATGAGCCCGCCGACGCAGGCCAGGGGCAGGGTCAGCTCCACCAGCGCGGGCAGCGCCGCCACCGCCCGCGCCGTCACCAGATCGTAGCGCTGGCGGTGCGCTGACGCCCGGCCCGCGTCCTCGGCTCGGGCATTGACCACGGTCAGGGGCAGGGCCAGAGCCTCTGCCGTCTCGGCCAAAAATCTGGCCTTTTTGGTGATGGATTCGATCAGCGTGTAACGCAGTTCGGGCCAGACGATGGCCAGGGGGATGGCGGGCGCGCCCCCGCCCGAGCCCACGTCAGCGGCCCGCCACGGCTGCGCGCATAATGCGTTGGGCGCGAGGCCTGCGTAGCGGGCGATGACCGGAATCAGAGCCAGC
Organism: Anaerolineae bacterium; assembly: GCA_015493675.1. Taxonomy (GTDB): domain Bacteria; phylum Chloroflexota; class Anaerolineae; order J102; family J102; genus M2005. Next base: position 10,734 of record WGCR01000399.1, on the reverse strand, counting down.
GCATCCAGATGAAACTTGGCGATGAGAGCGGATTCATCCCGCAGCGCCGTGAGATTGACGCGGCGATTGGCGTCCAGCAGCATCTGCGTATAGCGCTGGAATAGATCGAGCTGCGCAGGCGTGAGGGGGATGCCCATCTCGCGGGCGTGTCGGGCAAATGTTTGCCAGGGCATGAGCGTTGGAGGTAGAGATTGGGATGATGGGAAGATTGGGATGATTTATTATACACCAGATCGATCTGTCCGGTATCCGCCTGTACGTTCTGGCAAATAACCGCATTCAGGGTGCGACGCACTTGCGACTGGCGTTGGCCTGACGCCTCGCCAGATTTCCGCTAGAACTTGGTCTGACGCGGCCACGGATCATCGCAAGTGCGTCGCACCTGGCGCCACATATTTCCATCCTTATCGATTTGCAGCCCCTCATGGCGTCTGTTTTCTTCTTTCTCCCGGGATGTGATAGGATCACCGGCGTTCAAATCGCCCATCTCCAATCTCCCCCCTCACACATTCGATGCCCACAACACTCTATCTCATGCGCCACGGCGAGACCGACGCCAATGTCGCGGGCGTGTGGCAAGGCTCCACCGACAGTCCCTTGAACCAACGAGGTCTGGCCCAGGCCCAGGCGCTGGCCCAGCGCATCGCCCGGGAACAGCTTCCCATCAGCATCATCTACAGCAGCCCCCTGCGCCGCGCTCGACAAACCGCGGACGCGGTGTCCCAGGCCTTGAGTGATGTCCCGGTCATCCTCGATCCGGGCCTGGCCGAGTATCATCTGGGCGACTGGGAGGGCCTGACATACGAACAACTGAAGGATGAAAAACACCTCTGGACCCGCATGGCTGAAGATCCTGATTTCACCCCGCCCGGCGGCGAATCGCCTCGGCAATTTGCCATGCGCCTGCTCCACAGCTTCCAGACCATCACCCAAAAGCACGCGGGAGAGACCGTGGCAGTAGTCGGGCATGGCGGCGCCCTGGCCACCGCTCTGTCCATGCTGATAGACCACAGCGGCGATACCTGGCGACAATACCAGATGCTCAACGCATCGCTGAGCAAGCTGGTATTCGATCCCGCGCCACATCTCGAATTCTTCTCTGACACTTCCCACTTGCAGGACATTGGCAACCTGGGTGAATGGCAATGAATGACGCTATGACAGAACGTCTTCTCATCTCCTGGAACGTCAACGGCGTGCGCGCGGTTTACAAGAAAGGCTTTATGGACTGGCTGGCCGAAGCATCGCCCGATATCCTCTGTTTACAGGAAACCCGGGCCGAGGCGCATCAGATTCCGGCCGATCTGCGGCAGCCCGAGGGCTATCACGCCTACTGGAATCATTCCATCCGCAAAAAAGGATACAGCGGCACGGGCCTGCTCACCCGCCAGGAGCCGGACGAGGTCATCTTTGGCCTGGGCGATCCCGAATTCGATCAGGAGGGCCGCACCATCATCGCCCATTATCCCGATTTCACCCTGGTGAACTGCTATTTCCCCAACGGCGGCCGCGATCACAGCCGCGTGCCCTTCAAACTGGCTTTTTACGATGCGTTTTTGGCGAAGATGGAAGAGATGCGGGCCCGAGGTCGAAACATCATCTTCTGCGGGGATGTAAACACCGCCCACAAGCCCATCGACCTCACGCATCCCAAGACCAACCAGAAGACTACCGGTTTTCTGCCAGAGGAGCGGGAGTGGCTGGATAAGGTCGTAGCCGCGGGCTATGTGGACGTATTCCGCCATTTTTATCCCGACCGGGCGGAGATGTACACCTGGTGGTCGATGCCCACCCGGGCCCGGGAGCGCAACGTGGGCTGGCGTATCGATTATTTCTTCGCGGCCCGTGAGCTGATGCCCCGGATGACCGACGTCCTCATCTTCACCGACGTCATGGGCAGCGATCACTGCCCGGTGGGCCTGAAGATTCTGACAGACTGGTGATCATGCTTCGGAGGACGACCGGTCGCTTCGATTTTGCCATGATGATCAGGTCACAAGTTTGGTTTGGATGACGCTGCGGGGTTCGCCGGTAAGGATGGCGATGGTGCGACGGGAAGCGACGCCCTCCTCCTCGCTGATGGCCTCATGTCGAAAACGATAATCCTGCTTGCGGATGAATTCATCCAGTTGGACGATGAGTTCCCGCCACTGGCGCTCGTGCATCTGCTTGAGGGTTTTGGCCGTCGCTTTCGGGGCCAGATACAACGCCAAGACAAAGTGATTAAAGCACATTCCGCCCGATTTTTCCAACAAGCCCACCCAGTCGTCATCCCAATGGGCCAGCAGTTCCTCGATGGCCCGGCGCTCGCTGGCCTGTTCATGCAGGCAGGCGGGACAGGTGTTGCGATCTGGCGTAGAATGGGAGGGCTCGCTTTTGGAGCCTCGGGAGAAGAAAGAATTGCGCCCGGGCGACGTCGCCTCCATCCGCCGCAACGCCTCCTTGAGCATAGCCTGTTCGATAATGGCCGCGCCCAGCTTTGCTCCCGGAAAAGTCAACATTTCCTGGCTGTGAAACTCACAAAAACCCATATTTTTGATCAATCGCTGGCGCAGGCCGAAATCATTGACGCTTTCATACATCACGCCATCAAGATATTTCCGGCCCGATTGCCTGCCATAATGGCAAATGGGACAACCTTCCTGCTCGTGCAGAATGATTTCCAGGTCTTCAAGCGTAGCATTAGGTTGGGGCATGGTAAACTCAAAATAGAAGTCGAAAAAGGGGATTTATCAGTCAGACAAAAGCACGCATTCGTGGGTGCGGCCATCGACTTTCATGGTCAGAGGACGTTCGACGCGGACGTTGACCACAAATTCACTTTCCTCCACTACCGGCAATGAGCGCAGCCACTCCCAATCGATGGTTTCATCGTCCTTACCCGAGATATTGACATAGCCAATGCCCTGGGTGGTGATATTATGGAAAAAATGCGATCCTTGCGACGGCTCCACCCGGAATTCGCCGTAAGCGGCCTCCACGATAGCACCCACGCCCGAGATATCGGCCCAGCGCACCGGCACGCCCAGCCATCGATCGGAAGAGCCCCAGCGTCCGGGGCCAATAAGCAGGTAGGGGCGGTCTTCCTTGACCAGCCGGGCGTTCATACGGCTGATCTCCGCTGCAATCAGCACGGTCTTGCTAGCATCGAAACGATCCGGCTTGACGAAAAGGATATCTCGTATCTCCTGATTGACAAAATTACCCAACGCGTGCGTCGAGCGGCATCTGGCGCGCCGCCGCTCCTCCTCTTCGATATCCACCGGCCCCAATTCCGAGCGGGCTGTCATGGGGCGGAGTTGCAAAAAGGCAAATTCGGGCAGCCCCGGCTGTGACAGTTTCAAATCCACCGAAAACTCCATCTCCACCGATGTGCCCATGCCCTTGCTCCCCATCTCCAACACATCGACCAAGATGTCGGGTAGGGGAAACTGACGGTATTTCAAAACATTGGCGAACGTGAGCACGCGATAGCCCGGGATCATCAACGTATCGCGAATACGGTCTTCGGCGGGCACATAGGTGCTGGAAAGATAGCCTACAGCGGGCTCATCCGCAGCGTCACTCACCTCTCGCCGCACCAGATTCTCCGATTCGGTGATATCCAATGCATGATAATCCTCTCCCATCTTCAATGCGTAAAAATATCGCTGTGCATTTTGGAGAATATCATCCACGGTGGAGCGCTGGGGCAGGATGTGCGGATATTTAGGGCAGAAGCGCAGGGTGCGCTCGCCCTCGACCACCGCCCGTCCCAGTCCCAGAGCAACGGTGGCGATGCCATCCTCCGGCTTCATTCGGGCAAATGGATAGTAGTTATACGACTGCGCCACGCCCGAGATAGCGGGATAATAATAATCGCCATAACGCTCCCCCACCAACCGTTGCACAATAACCGCCATCTTCTCATCCTCGATACGTCGGCCAATCCGGTGAGAGAAGGCTTTCGGGCCTTTGAAATAAGTCGAGGCGTACACCAGTTTGATGGCGTAAATGAGATGCTCCAGTCGTTTTTCCAGATTGGGATGTTCATTGGGCAGCATGTATGTGCGGTACAGACCCGCGTAAGCCTGAAATTGTGCATCTTCCAACAAACTGGAAGAACGCACCGCCAACGGGTAACGCACCTGAGAGAGAAAGGCCCGCAAATTAGTCTCCGCAGATTTTGGAAAGATTCCCCAGAGAAAACGGGTCGATATTTCCCGATCAGACAGCGTCTCTTCAGCCAGATAGCCCAGACGGTTTGTAGCGATAAATTCATCGAAGACCTCGGTGGTAATCACCAGCGTCTGGGGAACATCCAGGATAATGCCCTCATATTTACGATAAACTTCTCTGTTATCATTCATCAAAGAAAGCAAAAAAGCCAATCCTCGGGCCTTGCCCCCCAATGATCCCTGCCCTATCTTGAAAAAGTCGGTGACCAGATCAAAATCATCCGCCGCAAAATCCACCACGATGCCGCGTTGGCGCGAACGGCGGCGGGCGTGAATCAAATTGACCAGAAAACGCCGCAACGCCTCGACATCACTGAAATCATCCACTCGTAAATCACGCAGGCGCGTGGCCAGCACTGTTTCGGTGCGGGTGAAAAGCCAACGGGAAAAATCATTGCGCTGGGCATGATAATACAGAGATTCTGCGGGAATCGTTTGGATTGCCCGTTCCAGGCTCCGCAAATCGGACGCCCGCGCCACCTCTTGTCCGTTAGGCAGACGAAAAATGAAATCACCGAAAGCCAGGCTGTAAATAAAAAAAGAATGGACATCCTCATGCACCCGGGGCGAGGTTTTGTTCAGAAAGGCGGCTGACAGCGTTTTGGCCCGGGCTTTATTCGCGGGATCCACACTGGTCAGCAATAACGGAATATCAAAACGATCTTCCCGAATCACCTGCAAGAGATCAATGCCTGCATCAGGATCCAACACGCCATTTCGAGGAAATTCCACATCTGAGATCACACCCAAAACGTTGGGCTCAAATTCACGATAAAGCGCCAGCGCCTCCTCATACGTCTCCGCCACCAGAATTTTGGGCCGGGCGCGCATGACCAGCAGACGATGCTCCTCATTGAGCTTGCCCTCCAGCACCTGACGCGTTTGTCCTACCACCTCCTTGTAAAGCAAAGGAAGAATCGTGGCCATGTGCAAAGGTGAGTTTTCAACAAAGAGAATCACCCTGACGCCTGCCAACTCGGTATCCCGGCGGGCATTGCGCCGATCCTCCTCGCTTTTCACGATGGCCACCAGCAAATCAGTGTTTCCCGTCCACACATACGCTCGATCAATCACCCGCCGTCGCCCGGTGGCAATAAAAGCTGCGGCGTCCAGAGCGGCGCTATGAGAAATGAGGACGATCGGTATATCCGGCTGCCTTTCCTTCACCTTTTGGGCGAAGCCCAACGCATCCATATCCGCAATGCGCGGCATGGTGATCACCATATCATAATGTTTCTCCCCCAGCGCTTTCAGTGCCCCCTCCGCGGTCGAAACCCAATTGAGCTGCGGAGGATGGCTTAGATTAAGCCCCCGGTACTCGTTAATGATCCGTTCAGAAAGTCTGCCATCCTCCTCCAGAATCCATGCATCGTAAGGTGTTGAGACCAGCAAAATGCGCCGCACCTTCCAGGCCATCAATTCATGATAGATCTTGAAACTGGATTCTAAATCACTGACTTCGACAATGAGTCGTTCGAGTTCTTTTTCGGTATATTTCATGGCAAAGAGGAGGGTGTCTCGCACACCACAGATAATGCATTGACGTTGTCTTTATTATGCAACACTCCCCCAATCTTTCAAAAAGGCTGCCGCATGGCAGGGGCATGCTCAATGCCCCCCGCTTCGGCGTCAAAACAGGTGGGTTCATGCTGTGGATTTTGTCAAAACCGGGTGCAGTATGATATATTGCATCCATCGGACACACACTACCTCCATCCTGTGTGTTCAAAGTGTAGCGTGACAATGACGTTTCGCTTGATGAATGAAATTACTTCTCGAACCGCATATCTCCCCCCAGCAAAATACCACCACGTTATTTTGCCAGGGCATTTTTACACCCTGCCTCTTGAAACAAGAAGGCGGGTGTTTTCGCGTGGGAGAATGATTAGTGGCAAAACGGTCATCCACTCACTTTCCCCCCTTTTGTCGAACAGAAAACCCGCCGGTCCAGCATAGAAACTGTGTCTGACTGCCGGGTTTTCTTTTTCGAAATATAGCTACTTTCCATCTTTTTCTTCAACATTGTGTAACAAAAAAGGAGATCAAACAAAATGGACGCTTTTTTGGAATACGTTCAATCACGCGACCCGAACCAGCCGGAATTTTTCGAAGCAGTGATGGAAGTTTACGAGTCCATCAAGCCTGCACTGGATCGTCATCCCGAATATCGTCAGGCCAAGCTCATGGCGCGCATTGTAGAACCGGAGCGCGTGATGATGTTCCGTGTGCCGTGGATGGATGACGCGGGTGAAATTCACGTCAACCGCGGTTTCCGCATTGAAATGAACAGCGCCATTGGCCCGTACAAGGGCGGCTTGCGTTTCCACCCTTCTGTCAACCTCAGCATTCTCAAATTCCTGGCCTTCGAGCAGGTCTTCAAGAACGCTCTCACCACCCTGCCCATGGGCGGCGGCAAGGGCGGCTCCGATTTCAACCCCAAGGGCAAGTCCGACACCGAAGTGATGCGCTTCTGCCAGAGCTTTATGATGGAGCTCTTCCGCCACATCGGCCCCAATACCGACGTGCCAGCGGGCGACATCGGCGTGGGCGGACGCGAAATCGGCTTCCTCTTCGGCATGTACAAGAAACTGCGCAACGAATTCACAGGCGTGCTCACAGGCAAAGGCCTGAATTGGGGCGGCAGCCTCATTCGCCCTGAAGCCACTGGCTATGGCGCGGTTTACTTTGCTGATGAAATGCTGAAGACCCGCAATGACACTCTGGAAGGCAAGGTTGCCCTGGTCTCCGGTTCTGGTAACGTGGCCCAATACACCACCGAGAAGCTGTTGGACTACGGCGCCAAGATCGTCACCCTCTCCGACTCCAGCGGCTACATTTATGATGAGGAAGGCATCGATCGCGACAAGCTGGCCTATGTCATGGAGCTGAAGAACGTGCGCCGCGGCCGCATCAAGGAATATGCCGAGAAATATCCCCATGCGGTTTACACGCCCGTGGATCCCAGCCTGGACTACAACCCGCTGTGGAATCACAAGGCGGATCTGGCCTTCCCCAGCGCCACCCAGAACGAGATCAACGGCAAAGACGCCCAGCATCTGATGGACAATGGCGTTTTCGTTGTCTCCGAGGGCGCTAACATGCCGTCGACCCCCGAGGCCATCGCAATTTACAAGCAGCACAAGATTCTCTACGGCCCGGCCAAAGCTGCCAACGCTGGCGGCGTCGCCGTTTCCGGTCTAGAGATGTCGCAGAACAGCCTGCGCTTGCAATGGACCCGCGAAGAGGTTGACCAACGACTGCATAACATCATGATCGCCATCCACCGCCAGGCTTGGGACACTGCCGAAGCTTACGGCGTACCCGGTGACCTGCAGGTGGGCGCCAACATCGCCGGCTTCGTCAAAGTCGCAGATTCCATGCTGGATCAAGGTCTGGTCTAACGCCCTAAGCGCAACGCATATCGACACAAGAAATCCCCCGTCTCCCTGTGAGATGGGGGATTTTGTTTTGTACCGCCCGCCCGCGCATCATGCGCGCGCAGGCGAGAAGCGCCTGTGTTTTTTATAATTCAGTTTGTAAATGTACTCCAGTCCATCCATGTCATCGATATGTTCGCCCATGCGCACAAAGCCCAGGGATTCAGCCAAATGCCGGGAGATCAAATTGTCAGGGGCAATGGTCACAGCAAAATCGTTGACCGCATGGCGGGTGTTCGCCCAGGCCATCGATGTTTCGCTGGCTTCGCGTGGGATGACGCTCAATCCGCCAACTCAATGCCTTCTTCCTCGCACCAGGCGCGCAAGGCCGCCTCTGTGCGCTCATTTTCAAAGTCATACCAGGTTTGCAGCATGTTGCGCTCTTCCAGAAAATCCTTAAAGCGTGAATAAGCGCCGCGACGGCGAAAGATGCTCCTTACATGATCGTAGTCATCGGGCAGATATTCATCCATAAACTCAAAGATCAGATATTGCCCCAGATCGAGATCATATTTGTGCGGAACCTCAATAAAGTCGCTGCATTCCTCGTCAGGTTTTCCGAAGAGCTCCTCCTCCTCTTCTTCGCTATACCAGGAGGAATGATAGATGATTTTGCCGGTGTCCTTGCAGATTTCCGCTGTATTTTCGCCATACCCGGTCGAACTGACGAATAAATATGCGTCTTCCAGATCTGAATAGGAGAGTTTCATGGCATTCTCCAATATCAAATGCTTGAAAATCCTGCTATCAGGGAGCATAGAATCCTCCAGCGGCAATCCGTCCGCCCTGCGTCATCTACGCTCCCTGAACTGCTTACTGCCTCACTGTTTACTGCTTACTGCCCTTGCGCCTCCTGCAAAATCTCGTACATGCGGTTGGGGCTGAGGGGGATCTCGGTGATCTCGATGTCGTAATCGGACAGAGCGTTCTCCATGGCCTGGGCAAAGAGCGGCCCCACCGGGATCGCTCCCGCCTCGCCCACGCCCTTCACGCCCAGCTTGTTCCAGGGCGAGGGCGTCTGCTGATGCCACAGCTCGATGTGCGGCACCTCCATGCTGGTGGGGATGAGATAATCAGCGAAGGAGGCGGTGAGCAACTGGCCGTTTTCGTCATAGATGATCTTCTCGTAGTAGGCGTTGCCGATGCCCTGGGCCACGCCGCCCTGCACCTGTCCATCTACAATCAGCGGATTGATGATGACGCCGCAGTCGTGTGCGGCCACATAGCGCAGGATTTTGATCATCATGGTCTCGGGATCGACTTCCAGGATCATGGCGTGGACGCCGTGGGCGGTGACGCCGCTTTCAGGCCCGAAATAGCCGGTGGCTTCCAGGCCCGGATCCGCATCCGCCCGCACCGCGCCGCGTAGCGGATTGGCCAGCGTGGCCAGGGTTTTCAGGGCTACGATGGATTCGGGATGGCGGGTGTCGATCACAAAGCCGTCCTTCAGCTCCAGGTCTTCTACGGGCGCTTCCAGATGCTCGCTGGCCATGCGTAGGATCTTGTTTCGTACAGCTTCGGCAGCGTTGTTGATGGCGTTGCCCGCCACCACCATGCCGCGGCTGGCAAAAGTGCCGGTGCCCCAGTGGAACTGGTCGGTGTCGCCCGTCACCAGGCGGATGGTCGATGGATCGACGCCCAGTTGTTCGGCCACCACCTGCACGAAAGAGGTGAAATGCCCTTGTCCCTGGGTGCCCACGCCGGTGGACACATTGATCTTGCCCGTGCTTTCCACCTGCACCCGGGCGCCCTCGTAAGGCCCGATGCCTGTGCCTTCCACATAAGCGACCACGCCGATGCCCACATGACGGCCCTGGGCCCGGTATTTGGGCTGCTCTTCCTTGATGAATTTCTCATACTCGATGAGCTCCAAGGCCTTGTTCAGCACCGGCTCGTAGTTGCCGCTGTCATAGCGCAGCGGTGCAAAATCCTGATAGATGATCTCGTTGTTGTAGGGGAATTTGTCGGGCGGGATGAAGTTGACGCGGCGGATTTCAGGGATGCTCATCCCCAGCTCCTTTGCGGCAATGTCCAGCAGGCGTTCCATCACGAAAACGCCGTGCTGGCGACCGGCGCCGCGGTAGGGCGTCACGATCATCTTGTTGGTGAACGCGACCTTCATGTCGGAGTAGTAGTTGGGGATGTCGTAGCTGCCCAGCAGGGTGCACTGGCTGTTGATGGGCACGGTCAGACCGTAAGGATCATAAGCACCCGAATCGTGGATGAATTCATCCTTGACGCCCAGGATTTTACCGTCCTTGCTCAGTGCGATTTCCGCCCAATGGATCTGATCCCGCTCCTGGGTGGTGGACATGAAATTCTCGCGGCGATCCTCGATCCATTTGATGGGCCGATCGAGCTTCATCGCCGCCCAGGGCAGCAACACCTCTTCGGGGTAGAACATCATAATCTTGGGCCCGAACGCGCCGCCGATGAAAGGCGCTATCACCCGCACCTGCGATTCGGAAAGATCGAGCATGGCCGCGATGCCGTTGCGGATAACAACGGGCGCCTGGGTGGTGTCCCACATGGTCAGGCGCTGCATCTTGTCATCCCACCAGGCCACGATGCCCCGGTTCTCCATGGCCGCGGCAATGCCATGATCGTAGTAGAACCGGCGCTTGATCACTACGTCGGCCTTTTCTTTGGCCTCGGCGTAGTTGCCTTTCCGCTGGATGATGTGCGCCGCCAGGTTGGAGTCCAGGTCTTCGTGGATCAGCGGAGCATCGGGCGAGAGCGCTTCCTCCAGGCCCGTCACCGCGGGCAGCGGCTCGATATCCACAAAAATCTGCTCGGCCGCGTCCTCGGCGATGTAGCGGCTTTCGGCGATGACCATGACGATGGGTTCGCCCACGTGGCGCACCTTGTCTTTGGCCAGGGGAACCTGGGTGCGGGCGTGGAAGACCTTACCCTCCACCGGCGGCGGGGGCACCAGTAGCGGGCCCGGCTGCCAGTAATCGCCCAGATCCTCGGCGGTGATAATGGCCACCACGCCCGGGATTTCCTCGGCGAATTCAGTATCGATGCTCAGGATGCGGCCATGCGCGTAATCGCTGCGCACGAACGCGACGTGCAGCATG
>WGCR01000398.1 GCA_015493675.1 Anaerolineae bacterium | reverse complement strand
TCCCAGGGCGTATCGAAAAGCGCAGGGGCGGGCAAGTCGCTGGTTGCCGGCGTCGTCACTGTTGTGGTCGGCGTCGCGGTCGCCGGAACGGCTGTCGGGGCCGCGCTTGCTGTCGGCGGCGCGGGTGATGGCGGTGGCGGCGGTGCGCCACAGGCGGCCAGGGACGCCACGATGGCAAGCAATAGAAGAATAAAAAGAGTTTGTTTCATGGTTCGATAGGAAGACGTTCGCACGTCGGGGAGCAATGGGGCGGGACGCGGTGAGTTGCCAGGGGGGCTGTTTAGGAAACAGCGGGCGCAGGCTACTGGTTCAATCGCTCGACGTTGGGTTTGACGCCCAGCTCGTCAATGAGCTGATTGAGCTCGTCATCGGTGAGGGGACGGCCCTTGCCCGCATACGCAGTCAGTGCTGCTTCCATCATGTTGGTGCCGAAAGATCGGCCATCATAGCGGGGGGTGGTGGTGATCAACCAGCGCACGCCGCGGGCTTTGAGCAACTCCACATCCGCGGCAGTGGTGGTGTTGGTGAGCAAATCTTTGCCCGACAAGTCTGCGGGCATGTGCTTGCGGATGTAGAGAAAATCACCGGCGATGATATCCGCCTGTCGCCAGTACTTCTCGAATTTGGGCTCGATGGTCTCCTGCTTTTCGCCGGTGGGATACACCATGGAGATGGGGAGTTGTCCCATGATGGGCAGCAGGGCTTTGCCCAATCGCCGCAGGTTGTTGATGCCCTTGACCGGGATGGGCAGGCCCAGAGCAAACATCAGATCGCCGAAAATCACCTCATCGGCCACCTCATCGACGGCCAGAGCCATGCCATAGCGATCCACAGCCAGCGTGAAAAAGGCGCGATGATAGTGGGGCGCGCCTCCCAATACAGGCGCCGCCAGTTCAAACACGCGGCGTTCCAGCGTGTGTTTGAGGCCGCGGCCATCTACTGCCGGGGTCTTATGGACGTCCTTGATCAGGCCCAGGCCCGAACGCAGGGGGTACTCTTTATCATCAATGCGCAGATAAAGCTCCACGCCGCCGACGCCGAAGGCGTCTACCTGTCCATCCAGTTCGGCGAAAAGCTTGCGGGCCTTATCCGGGTCACCATCTGTGCCGATGCGCTCGACGCTGACAGGTTCGCCCTTGAAGGCGAGGACAACCTTCTTGTTGCGTTTACTGCTGCCAAGGCTGATACTGATTGCTCGTTTCATGATTCAGGTTGGGGAAATGTGAATTATGGTTTTTTACCATCGATGTTTTCGGCATCGACGATTTCATAGGTCGTGTCGATGATCTCATCCATATCCACCGTTTCGGACGATGCAACTTTCCCGATGGAATAGAAATCAGCGTCCACATAAGGTTCCTGATTGTAGCTTTCTTCTTCTTTCTGGACTTCTTTGAACACCACCATTTTATTCTTTAGATAGACGGCGAAAAGGACGACGCCGAAGATGACGATGACAAAGGAGAGACAGATAAAGAAGAGGATGGTTCCAATAACGCCCATAGGATCACACCATTTGCCAGGCGGGGATGCGATCGCTCACACGGCGGCCGCGGGCTTCGTAGGTAATCTCCCAATACGGGAGCCACACCACGGACGTCATCATCACATCCACATCTGTGCGGCGAGGTTTGACTTCGTAGGTGTCGATATCCTCCAGCATGGCGTCCCACTGTTCTGCAATGTCATCCGCTTCTCTTTTTAATTCCGCCTGCAAGTCGGCGATTTCTTTCTGCAGCCGCTTGATTTCTTCCTCCGACTCCTCTACATCCAATTTGGCCTTGGCTGTCATGCGGCGCTTGGTCATGGCCGTCGAAACGGATTTACGACGTCCAAAGATGCCAAACACACCGAGGAGCGTTTCGGCCCCCGAAACCATCTCTTCCTGCTTGCGAGCTGAATAATCGGCCCGGTCCTCCTCCAGCTCGACTTTTTCCCGATCCAGCCGTTTGGCCAACCGGTCCAGCTTGGTGCGGTACTTCTTTTGCAGTTTATCCACTGCGGCGTCACGCTTTTCCCGAGCCGCTTGCGCCAATCGCACCTTGAAAGCCCGCTCTGATTCATCGGGCTTACTGTACATTTTCAGCTTTGGCTGGAACAGCAGGGGCAGACGCATTTCATGATAAAGATAATTGGCGTAATCTTTTTGCAGCGCCTTGATCTTGCGGGCGGTGGAAAGGTCGCGCGGCGTCTCGCCAAAAATGGCTTCATCGCTCCCCGGTTCATCCTCCAGCTCCTCGGGTGTGATGTCCACGGCATCGGCATTTTCCCAACGCACCACCGTTCCCAGATCATTGGCGTAAACCAGGTTATAAAATGCCTTAACCTCGCTTACATCCTTGCGGCGATCCACAAATGCGACTTCTGCGGCGAGATACAGCGCCGGTTCGTACACCAGACGCACATTTTCCGGATCGATAGTGTGGTTTTCTTCTTTTTCCAGAATGGATAACGCACGGTTGGCGCTGATGTTGACGGGGAAGAATGCCTGCGGCACATCGGGCGGCAAAGCGGGGAGATGGGCGCTGTAGCCGGGTGGCAGATCTTCTTCAGGTTCCGCCGGCGCTTGCTCGCGGATGACCGTCGGGCCTGCGGTCGTGGCGGCGGCCTGGGCCGGAAGTGCAGCGTTCTGTTGTTTGATGGGCGCCATCAGCGTCTCCACCTGATCCCGCGTCAAAGGCCCGCGCAGATAGCTCATGGCCCAGCGCGTCTGGAAGATAACGGGTTCATCTTCGTGGACGTTGTGCAATAGAAAAACGCGGGAATCCAGCGCCGAAATGGTCTTCATCAGTTCCTGACGGTTCATGGCGTCGTCGCCCGAGGCGGAGAGCAGGCCGTTGAGCAGCCGCTCCTTGTCTCGCTCGGCCTGCAATTTGCCGATAAACCAGGTGCCGGCGTTGGTCAGTCCCTTATAATCCAGATCCGCGGGGTTTTGCGTGGTGAGAATAACGCCAAGCCCATAGGCCCGAGCCTGTTTCATCAGCGTCAGCAACGGTTTCTTGGAGGGAGGATTGGCTGTGGGCGGGAAGAAACCGAAGACTTCATCCATATACATCAACGCCCGCAGACTGGTGGTGCCGTTTTGCTGCCGCATCCAGGTGATGAGCTGTTCCAGCAGCAGGGTGACGAAGAACATGCGCTCGGGCTCACTGAGATGGGCGATGTAGAAAATGCTGTGACGGGGCTTGCCGCTGGGGCTAAAGTACAGGGAGTCGATGTTCAGCGGCTCGCCTTCCAGCCAGGACTGGAAGCTGGGCGCTGCCATGATGGCGTTCAAATCCATGGCTAGCTCAAAGCGATCCTTTTGCGGATAAAAGGTTTCGATATCGAAAACGCCCAGTTTGGTGATGGGCGGATTCTGGATGGCCATGATCAATTTGGTCATATCCATATCTTCGCCCTGCTTCCAGTAATACTCGAAGATATTGGAGAGCAGGATGTGCTCGCGGCTGCGCAGGGGATCGGCATCGATCTTTATCAGCCCCAGCAATGCGCTGACCGTGCCCTGGATCTGCTCCCGCAGCAACTCCCTGTTCTCATCCCAATCCAGGTTTGGGGCGTTGAGCGAGGCCAGGATGGAAATGGGCAGGCCGGCATCGGACCCGGGCGTGTAGATGCGGAACTCGGCGCTGTCCTTGAGCATTTTGATGCGCTCCGGGCCTTCGCCCCACTCGGCCAGCCCTTTGCGCCAAACGCCCGCCATCTTTGCCGCGTAGGCCTCGATGGTCATATCTTTGCGCCGGGCGTCATCGATATTCACCCACGGTTGAAAATCCTCCGGGCGCAGGTCGGGGAAGGTGAGCAGCAGGTTGGTGATGTCACCTTTGGGATCGATGATGATGGCGGGCACGTGATCGATGGCCGCTTCTTCCAGGATGTCGATGCAAAGGCCCGTCTTGCCCGAGCCGGTCATGCCCACGACGACCGCATGGGTGGTCAAGTCGCGGGCGTCGTACATCACCAGATCATCCTGGCGCTGGCTGGATTCAAGGTCATATTCCTTTCCGATATAAAAGGCCCCAAGTTTTTCAAACGGCTGCATGATGATAGATGCTTCCTTTTGTGATGAATGAGAATGGCAGATAATGCGACAAACAATTCAGGCGAGCGCCTTGTCGCGATCAACGAAAATCCATGATTCCATTTTACGCATGAGATGCGATATATCGCAATCAATTCGTTGCGGAGAACACGCCTAGCTCGTAATAAAGTATGAATAGCTGTAATGGCCCTATCATTTTATCCTACTCTGCCATTTTGGGAAACCTGTTCAGGATAAAGACGCACCGCACATAAACATTATTGGCAAGTTGGCATAAATGCTGTTATACTTTTCATCTACCATTCAGTGGCGTGTAACAACTGAAACCTTCCCCCGACATCATTTTTGGCAGTGTGAAACGTTATGCCCCCAAACGTCTCTTACTCTGACATCCGTGCAGATGATTTGCGCAGTGTAGCCCAGGGCCGTCGCAGTTTCTGGTTTTCCCTTCTCTTCCTGGCCGCAATGGTCATCCTGGTTGGCGTAGCTGTTTTTATGGGGTGGATTGCCTACCTGGAGCCGCTCATCCCCTCGCAATTCTGGCCTGCTCTGCAAACAGTTCTGGCTCTGACGCCAGCGGTGATCTGGCTCGTCATTTTCTCACTCTGGGAATACAAGAGTGACGCGCTGCGCCGGACGACGTTTTTGTTATGGCTGGTGACCGCAGCGCTTTACCTGGTGACCGTCTCACCCCTTCTGGCGCATGTTTTTCAGATAAACGAATGGCTTGATCTCTCCTGGTGGTCAGAATTGGCGGGGAGATTGCTCATCATCGCTCCTCTGGAAATGTTTCTGATCTATCTGGCGCTGCGTTACGGCGTTTATCCCGGCACTGTGTTGAAGATCCGAACCGATGGCCCTATCTTCGGCGTTGCCGCGGCTCTGGGCGTGGCCACCATGGTAAACCTGCTAACCTCCCGTGCGCCCGAGTTTTCCAGCCTCGGCCAGGGCCTCCTGTTCGTCAGTGAAACGGCTCTGGGATATGCTGTTCTGGGAGCATGGCTGGGTTATTTCTTGGGGCAGGCTCGATTCAAACGCACCAACACCTTTTATCTGGCGGCTGGTTTCCTCCTCACCATTATTCTTCATGCCCTGTTCTTCTTCTCGCTGGGCTTTCTCAACGCCCGCAATCTCTTTTTGTCCTCCCTGGATGGCTTGATCCTGGCGGGCCTGTTTGCCTTGCTGGGTTTCTTGCTGCTTTATTGGCGTCTGCGTCAGGGCAACAAGGCATTTATGCACATGGCTGCCCTGGTGGAGATCAAAAATGAGGCGTCCAGCCCCAAATCCATGCTGGAAGATGTCATGCACCTGGTGGAAAACAACCAACTGGAAGTGCGCCCCTCACCGCCGCCCCCGCCACCTTTGAACTCGTATGATCCGGGAGATGAAATCGATGAACTGGAGAGCCTGAAACAAAGCTGGGAATCACTCATCGCAGAACAGGAGGCGGACAAATGACGCAGTTCGACGAAGCCTTTGTGGACGCCAGCGCCTTTCAACCTCCAAGCAAGTGGCAGGCCCGTTCCAGCAATCTGATGGTGTGGCTGACCCTGGCGATGCTGCTGGTCGCGGGCTGGTTCTTCAAGGACTGGATGATGAGCCAATTCCGTTATCTGGCTTTGGCGGAAGGTGAGCCCGCCATTCCGTATCCCGCCCAGTGGCAGCCGCAGCCAGCGCAGGATCTGGCCTTGCAAGTATTCGACCCTGATAGCCAGAGCCCTTTCACCGCTCGTGAAAATGTGGCGATTCTGCCCCTGCCCGACGCTCCTATCGCCATCGCCTGGCCCGAACAGCGGCAGCAGCAACTGCACGACTATCACGAAACAGATCGCTTGCTGGTGACGCTAAAAGATGGCCGTCAGGCTCTGCTGCTCTCCTATACCTATGTTGAAAACGGCAGTGAAGAAGTCGATGGCCCGCGAGTGATTACAGCCCAGGATCTTGTTTTCGCAGTCAACGATGGCCAGGCGGATCGTCTGGCAGTGGTCACGCTGGCTGCCGACGCCGATGAATGGGAAATAGTGAGTCCCACGTATCAACGCATCCTGCGGCAGATGGGCGTGACCGCGCCGTGATGCAGAGGAACGCTTTCATTGCCCGAGCCATCGGCTGATGGCCTGCAAATAATTCATGGGCTGGATGCGGAGGAGTCGAGCAGACAGTTGGGCATGGGCCGCCTGTAAGACCTCCAAATCTTCGTGCTCCAGCGCCACTGTCTCGATGCGTTCGGGCTGCTGGATGCGGGTCCATTCCAGGATGATCGTCGCTCTCTGGCCCGTCGGCGTCCAGCGGGCCAAACGACGGCGCTTGATGACAGGGACAACGTAAACGGGCGGGTCGGCGCGGGCGATGAGGCCCAGGAAAAGCGACCGATCCACGGGATGCGAGGGGATTTGGGGCAAGCGCACGGCCAGCAACCGGGCCAGTGTTTGTAAATGCTCCGCATCCAGTGGAAAGGGCAGAAATTCGTGTTCATCCTCCAACCAGCGTTCATACTCTCCCCGTTGTTCAAGCAAGCGCTTGAATTTCAACGCATCATAACGCAGCTTCACGTTGTGCACGCATCCCGGCGTCCACAAATAATCATCCCGCAACGGTTTTTCGGCTGGCGGATAAAAAAATGGCAGGGTTTTAAACCAGGCCCGAAAATCAGCTTCGGTCTGGCCAAAACCCCGCCATTCCCAATGTTCGCCGTAGGACATTACACAAGTCCGGGAACGAATGACCCGCGGGGAAAGAATCGACAGGCGTTCTCTCCCCTACGCGGCCAGAGTGGGTTGGGGTCAGGAGGTGAAAGCAAGCTCGGCGTCGGCCATGGCGATGGCGGCCTGACGCAGTTCTTCGGCCTTGTCTGTGCGCTCCCAGGGGAGTTCCACATCGGTGCGACCGAAATGGCCGTAAGCTGCCGTCTGCCGATAGATGGGGCGCAGCAGATCGAGATCGCGGATGATCGCGCCCGGACGCAGATCGAAATGCTCGCGCACCAGTCGTTCCAGCACCACATCATCGATCTTGCCGGTGCCAAAGGTCTCAATGCTGATGCTCAGGGGCTCAGCCACGCCAATGGCATAGGAGAGTTGCAGTTCCACGCGATCGGCCAGGCCCGCGGCCACGATGTTTTTGGCTACCCAGCGAGCAGCATAAGCGCCCGAGCGATCCACTTTCGTGGGATCTTTGCCCGAGAAAGCGCCGCCGCCATGGCGGCCCACGCCGCCGTAGGTGTCCACGATGATCTTGCGGCCGGTGAGACCTGCATCCCCCATGGGGCCGCCCGTCACAAAGCGCCCGGTGGGATTGACAAAGATCTTGGTGGCGCCGTCCATCCAATCGCCCACCACGGGGGCAATCACATGCTCGATGATGTCCTGGCGCAGTTGGGCCTGGGTGATCTCGGGGGCGTGCTGGGTGGAGATGACCACCGCGTCCACCCGCTGGGGCTGTCCGAAAGCGTATTCCACCGTCACCTGGCTCTTGCCGTCAGGTCGCAGATAGGACAAAACGCCGTCCTTGCGCATATCGGTGAGACGCTTGGTGAGCTTGTGGGCCAGACTGATGCTCAGGGGCATGAGTTCGGGGGTTTCGTTGCAGGCAAATCCCACCATCATGCCCTGATCGCCAGCGCCGGTGGTCTCGATCTCTTCATCGGACATGCGGCCTTCTTTGGCCTCCAGAGCCTTGTCGACGCCCATGGCAATGTCGGGCGACTGGCGGGCGATGGCAACCTGCACCGCGCAGGTGTCGGCGTCGAAGCCGTAATCGCTGTCGGTGTAGCCGATCTCGCGTACGGTCTGGCGGACGAGTTGATCATAATCGATGTGGGCGGTGGTGGTAATTTCGCCCAGCAGCATCACAAAACCGGTCTTGGTGGCGGTTTCGCAGGCCACACGGGCCCGGGGGTCCTGATCCAGAATGGCGTCCAGCACAGCGTCGCTGATCTGATCACACATCTTGTCAGGATGGCCTTCTGTCACCGATTCGCTGGTGAAGAAGAGTTTGGGGGAGCGCATAAATGTCGTGCTCATGGGAATTTCCTCTATTGAAAATGTTGGGGGGCGGATGATCAGGAGCCAGTTGATCAGTGAGCAGGAATCAAGGGGCGAGGCATTATTTTTACAGCCTGCTGTTTACTGCTTGCCGCTTACTGAAAATCAAGTGCCGATAGTCCAGGAATTCAGATAGGCCTGCTGTTCTTCTGTCAGGGTGTCAATAGCAACGCCCATCGCCTTCAGTTTCAGGGCGGCGATGGCGTTGTCGATCTCGCGAGGCACATCATAGACTTGGCCTTCCAGCTTGCCTTTCTGCTGGAGCAGATATTCGGCGGCCAGAGCCTGATTGGCGAAGCTCATATCCATGACGGCGCTGGGGTGTCCTTCGGCCGCAGCCAGATTGACCAGGCGTCCCTCGCCCGCCACGTAGATGCGGCGGCCATCGGCCAGTGTGTACTCATCCAGGAAGTCCCGTACGCGGGTGATTTTCACCGCCATCTTGCGCAGGCCTTCCATATTGATCTCGATGTCGAAATGGCCGCTGTTAGCCAGAATGGCACCATCGCGCATCACCTCGAAATGATGCGTGTCCAGTACGTGCATGTCGCCGGTGGCGCTGACGAAGATATGCCCCTCTTTGGCGGCCTCCTGCATGGGCATCACCCGGAAGCCATCCATCACAGCCTCCAGCGCCCGCAGCGGATCCACCTCGGTGACGATGACATTGGAGCCCATGCCTTTGGCCCGCATGGCAATGCCCTTGCTGCACCAACCATAGCCGCCTACGACGAAAACCTTGCCCGCCAGCAGTATGTTGGTGGCCCGCAGCAGGCCGTCCATAGTGCTCTGGCCTGTGCCGTAGCGATTATCGAAGAAGTGCTTGGTCTCGGCATCGTTGACAGCAATCACCGGGAACTTGAGCTGGCCTTGAGCCGCCATGGCTTTCAGGCGAATAACGCCGGTGGTGGTCTCTTCGGTGCCGCCCACCACGTTCGGGAGCAGATCACTGCGTTCGGTGTGCAGCATTGCCACCAGATCCATGCCGTCATCCATGGTGATGTTGGGGCGGGTGTCCACCACGGCGCTCATGTGCTGATGGTACTCTTCGTTGGTCTCGCCCTTGATGGCATAAACAGGCATCTCATAATAAGACACCAGCGCAGCGGCGACGTCATCCTGGGTGCTCAGGGGGTTGCTGGCGCACAGAGCGACTTCCGCCCCGCCTGCCAGCAAAACCCGCATCAAATTGGCTGTCTCAGAGGTGACGTGCATGGCAGCGCCCACGCGAATGCCTTCGAAGGGCCTTTCTTCCTTGAAACGCTTTTCAATTAGATCCAGAACGGGCATTTCTTTGGCCGCCCATTGCATACGAAACATGCCATGTTCGGCCAGGTTGATATCTTTGATGTGAAAATCTTTTGCGGTCATGTAAGACTCCTATGAGGTTAAGTTATCGAAAAATGAGTGTTGGGTGTTTGGTCGAGGCGGGGAAGTGCGAGGGAAAAGATTCATTGAGATTTATCGAGATTAGCCTGCAGAGAAGCGCCACTGAATCTCTACGAATCTCCGCTCGTTCATCTATCATTGGCAGCAGCTTTCTAAAATCGGCAGATCGCCATAGTTTTCACGGACGCGAGCCAAAAACTGCGCCCGGGTGTAACCGTGATTTTGAGTGCCCATCTGCTCGATGACATAAACCGCGGTGCTGTTACCCAGCTTGAGGATGGTTTCCCAATCGTAGCCAGCTTTCAGTCCCACCAGCAGGCCCGCTCGGAAAGCATCACCCACGCCTGTGGGTTCCCGAATGGCTTCAGGCCGGGCCGCAGGCGCCGTGATTTCGCCCGCTTTTGTGATAACGCTGGCACCATCTGCGCCGCGGGTGACGACGATGGCGTCCACCAACGCCAGCAGGCCTGCTTCATCCAGGCCCGAGAGCTTTTTGGCCAGCTCCAGCTCATAGTCGTTGACAGTCAGCACCGATGCTCCCCGGACGCTGGTCATGAATTCCTCGCGAGAGATCCGGGCCAATTGCTGGCTGGGATCATAGATGAAATTGACGCCCATAGCGCGGCAGGCCTCGGTGTGATTCACCATCGCCACCGGATCATCCGGCGAGATGATCACCCAGTCGATAGTTTCCGCTCCGATGTCCCGCAGGTCTATTTCCCGGGCCCGGGCCATGGCTCCGGTATGAAAACTGGCGATCTGATTCTGGTCCAGGTCGGTGATGACGCTGAACGTGGCTGTGAATTCGTCGGGATGGACGCGCACCAGTGATGTGTCGACGCCGACGCTTTCCAGCCAGTCCTGATAATCGCTGAAATCCAGGCCCGCTGCGCCCACGATTTTAGGGCGTTCGCCCAGCAGCGCCAGGTTATAAGCGATGTTGGGGGCGGTGCCGCCGCGGTGGCGCTCCTTATCATCCACCAAAAAACTGACGGAGATTTTATCGCCCGCAAGGATGTGATCTTTGAAGTGGCCCGGGAAGCGCATCAGGTAATCCCAGGCGATGGAACCTGTTACAATGATAGACATGATGATTTGTCAATGGCTAATTGCCGATAGCCGACGGTGGGGTGGAGAGTCAACTGAAATGGTCGAGAATGGTAAGGAATTGTTGAAGATCAGGCAATGCGGCATCTGCTGCGCGAAAAACTGCTTCCGACCGGGGTTGGACGGCGACTGCATGACCGACCTGCTCGAACATGCGGATATCGGTGTCGGAATCGCCCACGGCCAAAACCCGGGCGGGGTCGACATGCCAGCGCCGGATGATCTCCTGTACGATGGGGCCTTTGCCAGCGTAGGGCACGCGCACCGTCATTCTGCCCACGATGCGTCCGCGGTCCCTGTGCAGGATGTTGGCGCACCAGCCGTGCGCTTTCAGCTCCACCGCCACGTCCTCGACGTTCAGGTCGAACCCGGAACTGAGGAGGACATAGGGAATGCCGCGCGATCTCAGGCCCGCGACTGCCTCGAATGCGCCGGACGCGTAAGGCGTGCTGCGCAGGAGGCCCTTGATCTCATCCACGCTGCGTCCTCGCCACGACCACGCATCGAGCTGAGCGAATTCGTGGTAGGTGATGTAGCCGTTGCGAAAGGCCTGAAAATGACGGCGGCCTTCCTCTTCCGTTCCGAAATGGCGATGCAGCAGGCTGTAAGGGTCAACGACCTCTTTGAGGACGCCGTCTACATCGAAGATAACAAGTTCGATAGGCATGAAAGCAGGTGACAATGTAGTTTCAGGCGTGCTCTTGTCGGGAGAGTGTCCGATGGAGCCACTGCCCTTTTGGGCAAAGAAAAACGCGCCCGGAGGCGCGTAGTGCAAGACTGAGCCTTAGCTCTCATCTTCCAGGCGTGAACGCCGCCTGCCGGAATTGGCACCGGCGCCACCATGTTGCCATGGCGGCCGGTTGCCGGGGAGTCATCGGGCCGGTCCCTCGTCCCCTCTGGATGAGAATCCAGTCGGTTATTCAACTATCAGGGTGCAACAACGAAGTTTAGCACAACGAAAAGGCTATGTCAAAATAGAATAGCGCTTTTCTAGACGCGCGTGCTGTATTGTCCTGTCTCGGTGTTCACGCGAATGGTGTCGCCCACCTGAACGAAGAGTGGCACCTGCACTTTCAGGCCCGTCTCGGTGGTGCAGCTTTTGCTGGGAGCATTGGCAGTGTCGCCCGCAAAGCCGGGCTCTGCTTCCACCACTTTCAGGTCCACAGTTTTGGGCAGTTCGATGCTGATAGGCTCGCCCTCATAGGTCTCGACCTTGATCTCAAGCCCGTCAGTCAGATATTTGGCCATGTCGCCCAGTTGGGCGTCGGTGAGCAGGATTTGTTCGTAGGTCTCTACATCCATAAAGTAATAAAACTGGCCATCACTGTAAAGATACTGGACGTTGGCGTGATCCAGCCGGATGTCTTCCACCTTGTTGCCGTTGGGGAAGGTTTTTTCGATGGTGGCGCCGGAGCGCAGGTTGCGGGCCTTGACGCGGATGGTGGCGCCGCCGCGACCCTGTTTGCGGTGTTCGTACTCCAGAACGCGATAAAGGTCGCCATCAAGCTTGAAGATAACGCCTTTGCGAAGTTGTTCTACGCCGATCATAAGATGTGATTCTCCTCAT
>WGCR01000397.1 GCA_015493675.1 Anaerolineae bacterium | reverse complement strand
GTGAGGCGGTGCAACGAGATTTGTCAGTCAATCAGGGTTTTGCGTGAGATCAGCTTTTTTGGTTTTGTCTTGTCCGGGTTAGGGGCTTTCGATGGCGATCTGAGGCAGCCAGGCCCGATACACCCGCCTGGGCAGCAGCTCCCACAGGGCCGGGTCTTCGCCGCCCAGCCGCCAGAAGATGATCCCGCGCAGGTTGTTGGCTTCCGCCAATTGCGCCCGGGCCGCCACACTATCCGCATTGGCGAAGGTGACGTAATGGACATCTCCAGCGTAGCTGAACCAGGGCTCCTGCACCAGACCCCGCTCGTCTCGTTCCCACCACTGAATTCCCGCTCCCTGGACCCGCCGCAGCGCATCCGCCTCCTCCCACACCAAGGCCTCGCCGGTCATATCTGCCAGCGCCAGAGGCAGGCGCTGGGGTTTGCTGTCGTCATGCCAATCATAGCCGTAGAGATGCACTCCCAGCGCGATCTTGGAAGCTGGCGCTTGGGTTTTGGCGTAATCGATGACCTGTTGCATCCAATGCACCGGCGCGATAGGCCCGGGCGGATCGCCGCCCACGCAGCCGCTGGACCAGCACCAGCCGTAAGCCATCAGCCTCAGCTCATCCGCGGCCCCGGCCAGCGCTCGATAATCCTGTGCGCCCGGCCCGTCCCAGCCCGCCGCGTCGAAGGTCTTGGGCTGAACGGTGACGGTAAGCAGCTTGCCGCGGGCGTGGAGGTCTTCGGCCAGGGCCTGCACCCAGGCAGTGAACAGCGTTTTGTCCACAAATGCCAGATTTTCGTAATCCAGGTCGATGCCGTCGTATTCGTAGTGGATGACCTCGTCAAGGATAGCCCGGCGATGCGCATCCGCCAGCGCTGAATTGTTGAGGATAGCGTGGATGCGCTCTTGATTGAATTGATTGGTGATGGTGGGAATGATGAGGACGCCCGCGTTCCGGGCCTGTCGCACCAGCCCCGCATCTCGCGAGCCTGCATAGGCTGTCAGCGCGCCATCCTCCTCTACGCCGTACCAGAACGGGCTGATGCCGCTGAGGCTGTCCATGTGCGCATCGAAGGAGGCCCGAGCCGCGTCGCCGTCCCAGGCAGTAGGCATCCAGGCCGAGATTTGAAGCCGGTTGGGCGCGGGCGGCAGGGGCGAATCGAAAGGCGCCGCGGCGGTCGATGCGGGCCAAAGAATCATCGCCGTCGCAACCACGAAAGCCAGAGACGCTGTGAGAATTTTGAGTTGCGCGTAGTCAGTAGCTATGGTCTTCTTTATCCTCCCAGCTCAGCGCCAATGAAATCGGGCCGCCCGCGCAAAAAATCCGCGATGTCTAGCATCTTTTTGCCCGGAAGCTGCGCCTTTTCGATCACCAGCAGGCCCGCGCCTGCGCCCACCGCGGCTTTTTTCTCCCAGGCGATGACGCGTCCCGGCTCCGCTTCGCCCTCGGCAACCCTCGCCGCCCCGATCTTCAGATTTTGCCCCCGCCAGGTAGTGAAAGCGCCCGGCCAGGGCCGATAGGCCCGCACCATGCGCTCGATTTCGGTAGCCGGACGCGCCCAGTCGATGCGGGCGTGCTCTTTCTTCACCAGGCGGCAAAGCGTGACGCCCGTCTCCGGCTGCGGTTTGGGTTGGATTTTGCCCTCCAGGTAGCAGGACATGGTTTCTATCAGCAGCTCGGCTCCCAGCCGCCCCAGCCGTTGGCTCAGACTGGCGGTGTCGTCATCCGGGCGAATGCTCTCCGCTCGCTGACTGAGGATGGGCCCGGTGTCCATGCCCGGGTCCATCTGCATGATGGTGACCCCGGTTTGCGGGTCGCCCGCCAGGATGGCCGCGGTGATGGGGGACGCGCCCCGCCAGCGGGGCAGCAGCGAGGCGTGGACGTTGATGCAGCCGTAGCGGGGCAGGTCCAGCACCTGGGGTCGCAGGATTTGGCCATAGGCTGCGACCACGATGAGCTCGGGCTCCAGCGCGGCCAGGGCCTGGAATGCGCTGGGTTCGCGTAGTCTGGGTGGTTGCAGGATGGCGTCCACGCCCGCGGCCAGGGCTGTTTGCTTGACGGGCGAGGGCTTGAGCTTGCGCCCGCGGCCCGCCTTGCGGTCGGGCTGGGTGACCACGCCCGCCACATCGAAGTCGGGATGGGCCAGCAGGGCTTGCAGGGAGGGAACCGCGATCTCGGGCGTTCCCATGAAGATGGTTTTGATCATATCAGACGAGGGATCTGAGAGCAAGAAGATGCTTGATTTCGACGCCGTCATCCAGATCCGACCAATAGATGGCGAATCCGCCCGGTTCGATCTCCCAATGAGAGCGCTCCTCGGGCGTGGCGTCTTTCAGCCATTTCAACCAGTCGATCCTTTCCAATGGGACGACGATCTCTCGCTGGTCTGACAATTGGACATGTAAGCGATTTTTTTCGAAAAAGACATTTTCCACAGAAACATTTTCCAAGATGGCGTTATTGACTGAAATAGTCATTCCATGCCTCCAGGAGTCGAGATTGGTGTTTGATCGTTAGTTTGAGTATCCGATTTAGCTCTGCTGCATTGTAGCCATGGTTGTTTTGGATTGAGACAGGTTGGAGCCAAATCTTTGCCGCTTTCTCTCCCTTTATAACATGAACACGAGGCGGCTCGAAAATGTCTGATGAGTAGAATCGAAATTTATAGCCGGAGATGTGGATGGTAGGCATGGCGACATGTTCCCAAGAGTTTGCAGGGGGAGTAGCGATGTCGGTCGTTCCCATGAAAGCGATTTTGAGCAGATTATTGTCTGATAAACTTCAGCACTTCGGGCTGCTGTTTGGCCTGGCGCAACTGCCCGCAGCCGGCGCTGATCTCCACACCCCGGCGCAGGCGCACCGTGGTGGTGATCCCCGCGTCCTCCAGCACTTTCTGGAAGGCCAGCACGGTCTGGCGGGCGCTGGGCTGGTAGGGCGAGCCGGGCGTGGGGTTGAGGGGGATGAGGTTGACGTGCGCGGTCTTCAGGGGCAGCAGCAAATCCGCCAGCAGATGCGCCTGCTCCACCGAATCGTTGATCCCGCGCATCATCGCATACTCGAAGGTGACGCGACGGTTGGTTTTCTCCTGATAGCGATGCAGGGACGCCATCAACGCGTTCAGGCCGTAGCGCTTGTTGATGGGAACCAACTTGTTACGCAGGCGGTCGGTGGGCGCATGCAATGACACGGCCAGGCGGATGGGGAATGGCTCTTCGGCCAGCCGGTCGATCTTGGGGATCAGGCCCGAGGTGGAGAGGGTGATGTTGCGGGCGGAGAGGGAGAAGGTCTTGGGGTCGGCGATGGCCCGCAACGCCTGCATAGTGGCCTCGTAGTTGGCCAGAGGCTCGCCCATGCCCATGACCACGATGTTGGTCACCCGCGTGGGCCGCTGCACGGCCAACCCTTCGCTGTCCGCACTCTCCTGCCGCAGCCAGCGCTCGAACCAGTGCACCTGGGCGATGATCTCGCCCGGGTTGAGGTTGCGCACCAGCCCGCCCAGGCCCGTGGCGCAGAAGGGGCAGCCAATGCCGCAACCCACCTGGGTGGAGATGCACACCGTGCGCCGCTTGTCATAAAGCATGAGCACCACCTCGATGGTGCTGCCATCGGGCAGGCGGAACAGGGCCTTGCGCGTCTCCCCCGCCTCGTCATCAACCCCCTGGAGC
>WGCR01000396.1 GCA_015493675.1 Anaerolineae bacterium | reverse complement strand
GTTGTGCGCCGTACGCCCCGGAGGTGAACCTCCGGGCTAGGAATGACGCCCCGTAAACGGGGCTTTTGCGGCTGCGGGAACCTCAAAGCCGGGTTCACCCGGCGTCGTTTTGTAGCCCGGCGACTTCAGCGCCGGGCGTGGGCCGCCTGCTACGCGACAAATTTTCCGGCGACAACGCAATGCGCCCCAGAATTGGAACACACCCCTCACGCAAGCGGCAATTCCAAATTGGCCCGACGAAAAGCCCCATCTCAGCCTCCCCTCGCTTCGGATAGCGCCTTACAGGGAGAGGAGCACTCCGATTTGCCAATCTTCGTGGCGCATGGGCGTCTCCCTCCCCTGCAAAGAAGAGAAACGACTGGCGGGAAAGAGGAGGGGGAAAAGGAAGGCTAGAAGGGATGAAATCGCCCCCTTACCTCCCGTGAACTTTAAATTGCAGGCAAGATATTACTTTGTGTTGACAGAGTAGGTAGAGTTTGGTATTCTCGTAAACAATCCAGGTATCATCTTTCTGCTGGTATCTTGATCCATTGTTGTAAGTGTTCATCTTTCAAAAGAACTCAAAACGCTTATGCGCGGTACACGGGAAAGTCATTGGTTGGTGATCCGGCGTTGTCTGGCCATTCTACGGCGCTTGCAACGCGGGCCCGCGAGTCGCGAGGCGTTGATTTCAGCCGTGCTGTTGGCGGAGGAAGATGAGGCGTATGGCGGTGTGGAGGGGAAGGTTTTGAATAAACGATTTGACAATGACCTCCGTCGAATTCGAAAACATCTTGGCGTTGAGATCGCTTTTGATCGCAAACGGGGCGTGTACAACATCAAAGACACCTGGACCCCGTTGCTGGATCTGCCCGACCAGGACTTGTCCACTCTGGCCTGGCTGGAAGAAATCTTCGATGAGGAATCTCCACACCACGACGAGGTGCAGGCGTTGGTGGATCGTCTCCGCCTCTTTCTTTCGGTGGAGCGTCAGGCTGAGGTGGCGCGCCAACGGCATCTGTTGCGTCTGCGACTCACCCGTCGGGACGAAGAGCCCATTCCGGAAGCCATATGGCAGGCGTTGGCCCGGGCTTTGGAATGGAAACGTCTGGTAAGACTGAGCTATCGTTCGCCTCAACAGGCGGATGAACAACCGCGTGTGCACCTCGTTGATATCTTCGAACCGCCCTTTTTCGAAGATGGTCATTTCTACGTGCGGGGCTATTGTCGATATACCACGGGGCCCAAAGGACGCTATGAGATGCGTCGGTATGTGGACTATCGGATGGATCGCATCGAAGAGATCGAGGTATTGCCCGAGAGGATTCCGCCCGAGCCGCCCTCTCCTCCCCGTTATGAGGTCATCTATCGATTATCGCCCGCGGTCGCGCGGCAGGGTGTTTCCCGATCCCGTTGGATCCTCATCGAGGAGGTCAAACGCCAGGAAGATGGCAACGCGGTGGTGTATGGCAGCACCGGGGATATCTTCCGCGCCCGGCAATTTCTCATGCGTTATCGGGAGCATTGCATCGTATTGGGCGGGCCGGAGCTGCGGCAGGCGATGCAAGAATCAGTGGAAAAGATGGCGAAGATGTATGCGGGAGAAAAGGAGAAATCCGGCGGATGATCGCCCCTTATCCCCACGGATGTGGGGGTATGCGTGTGGTAGGATGGAGATAAAACAACATTTCTCATCATTCAGGAGGTCCATGTCCATGACCGATGTCCATCGTATTGCCTTTCTACTAGGGAAAAAACAACCCTCTATCCTCAAAGACTATCTGGATAGGGTGGCAAACAAAAGCCTGTTGCGTTATCGGCATCATTTTCAATGGGGTGGTAAAAAAGGTGAGAGTCTCTATATCCACATTTTGGATGGCATTTTCCTGTTGGATGAACTTCGCTCCCTTTTATCCCTGGATGAAACTGCGACTCGAGTGCTTTTCACCGGCTATACTGTCCACGACATTAACAAAATGGTTACACAGGAGAGCTCCTTTAACAAGCTGGCTGTGGAAGATCGCATCGAACAGCTCATCAATGAATTGGGATTGTCCGCTTTCTTTCCCGCCTGGCGCGATTACCTGGCCGATATTGTCTCGCTGGTGCGCGGGCACGGCGGCAGTACATTCACTTCGGGAGAGATGCTCATTCCCAAACGCGCCCACGCATACAAGCTAGGCTGGAAACGCGTGGAAACATTGCGTCTTCTCATGAAAGCCGTAGATCGCATCGACTTATCTCATACGTTGGATGAACGACCCCATAAGCAATTCTTCCTTGATCATCTGAATGCATACCTCGCCCAAAACGGAGAGCCGCAGCAGTGGAGCTGGTTCTTTCATCAACTCACTGAACAACGGGGCCTCCTGAGTAACATATTACATTCGGCCATCACAGAGGAGTTTCGAAGGCATGACCTTCATCCCATCCTCTACTATCCCGATGGCGTCGTGTATCTTATTCAAAAAGGGCGGGAATTTATTGTGGATGACGCCTTGCTTGAACGCGTGGCCGCTCGCGCTGCTCAAGCCATCAACGCCATGACCCAAAGCAAGTTTCGTCAGTTCATCAATCCGCGTTCTGCGGGCATCAAGATCGATGCCAAATGCCTAGAGTTAGGCGTGCCTTTCGACGGTCCCAACAGCATGCTGGAAGCCATTGAAGATATCATTGCCCGTCGCGACTTCGACGCAGAAAGTCTGGAAGTCCGCGTCAGGAATCGAGTTCAACGCAACTTCGAGAAGCGAGCGATCCGGAATCCCGAAGCGGCCCGCTTGCTACAAATGCGATTGAACGAACCCGCTCCGATCGTTCCCACACGAGAGGACTTACTGCGCGTGGCGGAACTCGTTCGCACCTACTTCATTTTCCTAAGCGATCATTTCAAAAAGGAGATCCCTGACATTTGGGGCCATCTCTATGATTTGCTGGAATTGCCACGCGATCGACGCTCCCTTTACGAATTCTTCGACGCCCGCTACGACCGGGCTTATTTCCTCATCCTCGATTCGCCCCTGTCCCCGGACGCCATCCGCCAGCGCATCGCGCAAGATGGCGCACGACGGCTGGCTCAACGCCAACAATTCGATCCCAAAGCCGACTATCTAGCCGATTACTTGCGCCGATATGCTGTCTTTGGCGAGCACGGTCGTCCGGGCGTCCAGTTCCAGAGTCATCTGGCCCACTATATGGCTTCTCAGCACAAGCAATGCGTTTTTTGTGGCAGCGATTTTCCCACAGCCAAGTGGATGACCGATGATGTCAGGAAGGACATCACAGTGCAAGTGTTCTCCAATCGTCTGCAAGGCGGGCCAGGCGAACCCAAAAAGCGCATTTGCGCAATTTGCAAAATGCAATTCCTTTTAGAAAAACTGAACTACCCTCCGAAGCAAGGCGAAAAGCTCCTTTATCTCCACCTTTTCCCCTACGCGTTCCTTTCTGCCCCCCACATTGAAACGCTGCGAGAGACCTTCCAGAGCATTTCGGAATCAGGCGAAAGCCTGATAGCCCTGAATATGGACGCGCGAGAAGCCATCCGCTATTGGCTGGAAAACCGCTCGGATGCTCCGAATTTCTTTCGGATCCGCACCAAAGAAGGCAAACCCCAGCCTTACGGCGTTTACATCCCTCGCTATTCTCAGACCGTGGGCAACCTCATTGTACTCCCACTCAACGCAGCGGGGCAGAACGACACCGAACGATTCCTATTTGCCCTCTGGAATGCTCTGGTCTTCCAGCGTCATTTCGGCGTCAAGGTTATCCTCACCACTTCCTCAACGCCTCCTTTGGAAAAACAAGACTTCGGCGATCTTTACATCGACAACATCCCTCTTGCCGTCCAGGGGCTGCTGCCAGAAAATGACTTTCGCCAATTTCTGCCCGGCCAGGGAAACCAGCCGGGCAACCTGCCCCTTCTTTGGGAAAAAGTGCATCACCTTTTTGCTCTGGCTCAGGCTGTCTCTACGCCGAATGACGATCCCCGGCCTCGTCTGGTGCGCGCCATGGCGACGCATCCCCTGGCCATGTATCACGAAATGGACAGGTTGTTGGTCAAAAAATACGACAGTCAACAGGGAGCCCTGCTCACCTGGAATTATCAGCAAGCCCTACCTCATATTTCCGCTATCGCTCAATTTCAAGGAGGTGTTTTTGTGAAAAAACTCAGTCAACACCTGGAAGAACTGGCCGGCATCGCCTGGCAAGGGCATCTACGGGGCCACTCTTTGGAACGCAACAGTCTGCTCTTCCCCTTCAACCAGGTCATGGAAAAGATGGCCTTGCTTGCCTCGCATCGCTCTGTAGATATCGATACACTCAAAGCTGCGGCCGCCGAAGACATCTTTGATCATTTGGAGCGTCTGGCCAGGCAGCAGGGCTATGCCATCGGCAAACAGCGCATGCAAGCTTGCGTCGATTTTGTCAATGGCTGGTTCGATGGCGTCTTGCAAGGGATATACGAAGGCAACGTGCGCAAACTTTTGGCCGAAGAAAAGCTTTTGCGCTCCGCTTTCCTCTTCTATCTGCGAGCTCAGATCCCAAGCAAACGCGAAGAAAACGCGTCGCCAGCGTCTCAGTCGGTTTAACCCCAGACGACCATCCGTCCCACATCTCTTCACCTCTATCGTTTTTTCGTAAGGAGACTCTCATGAAAACATTGAACGCTTACCAGGCCTACTTCCTCAAAGAATACAGCAACTACCCCCAAGGTCGTTACATCACCCTTTTCCTCTTGCGTGAGGTCGAATCCGAGGCGATCTTCCGCACCGAGGGTAGCGGCGAACCGTTGAATCGGGAATTCGTCTATCCCGGGCTGCGCAGCGATGATGAGCCAATTCAGCGCGTCGTCATCAGCAAACGCAAACAAACGGCGGTTGAACGTCGTACGGGCCGGGAGTTGTTGCGGCGGTATGAATTGCTCTTCGAAAAAGACAAGAAAAGCGGCGTCTGCGCCCTGAACCGCAACAATCCCTGCGGCAAATGCATGGACTGTATGATCTATGGCTATGCCGTGGGCGGAGGCGGCGCCCAGAAATCACGTGTCATCACCGATGACGCCTTCAGCCTCCATCCCGCAGCCACTATTGTGGGGATCAAGCAATTC
Source organism: Anaerolineae bacterium (assembly GCA_015493675.1). Lineage (GTDB taxonomy): Bacteria > Chloroflexota > Anaerolineae > J102 > J102 > M2005. Next base: position 1,912 of record WGCR01000396.1, on the reverse strand, counting down.
AATGCGCTCTTCGACAACGGCACCATGCGGGACCCTGAGACAGGCAAGCCCTCCACCAGCATTGGCGCAGATGAATACGTCAAGCCCGAGACCATCTTTCTGGACATGGAAACCCTCAAAGACATGACGCAGGGGGAATTCCACTACGTGCTTGGCAACATCCTGCGCTCCACCCGCTATGGCGCCATTTCCTCTCGCATTGGCAAAATTCGCAATCACCTGGTGGGAGTCGCCTTCAGTGACTGCGAACTCTTCAGTAATCTGGAATGGACCCAGGCCACCTATGATCAACTGCGGGGCGATGCAGAAGAGCCCGAATTCCCTCTGCACATCGACCAAGTGCGCCAGGCTGCGCAACAAGCCGCACAACAACTCATGCCCAATGTCATTGGCCAGGTGAAGACCATGTCACAAAACGAAATCGATCAATTGGTGAAAGAGTTGAAGGCCCTCTACGAAAAGGAAGAAGATCTTAAACGATTGCTGACGGAAACTTCCAAGATGTACCCCAAAGGATAATCCGGGAGAACGCCATGCCCCACATCTATCAATGCACGCTCACCCTGCTGGAGCCCACCTTCTTCAGCAGCCGCGAGGTGAGCAACACCTATCTAACCGAACCATTCATCGGCAACTATGCGTTGGCTTATGCGCTGGGCCTGGTCCAGGCCCCTTATTTCAATCAGGGAGAAATCCACTACGGCGAGCATCTCGCAGAACTCAATCGCCAGGGGGTTTACATTACGCCCGCCACCCTGCTGGATGCCCCTCGTTTTCAATTCCGCCAGTTCAATGCCCAGGCCGACGCCTATTGGTTTGCATTCGCTCGCAACATCATTATCACTCGCCCAGATGGCGCTGATGTAAAAAAATCAGATCGGCGTTGGGCGATCTTCAAAAATGGACAGAGGATAGGCTTCCTCAACCCAGAAAATCGTCCTCAACATGGACGCATCCGCTTTCTCTCCATTGGCAATCGCGCCCAGTTTTTCCTGATCAGCAAAGAGTCTATCGCTCTGCCGCGATACATCCGTCTGGGCAAATTCATGAGCAAAGCCCGCCTTGATGCAACCGAGACGCGCGGGGACCTAGTGCAGCAACGGCAACAGCATGTATCCTTTCTGCTCAACCCCGCCGATCTCCCCTCGGACATGCAGCTTCACACCTTCGATCTTCTCAACGTCCCGCCCATGCCCCTCATCCATCACGCCACCCTGAGTGGGCAATTCTATGCACTCCCTCACAAAACTTATCTGCCCGCAGGCATGCGTTTTGGAGCGCCATCCCCATGATCCAGGTGCAATTGTTGCCTCATGCCGAAAAACTGGCCCCGGAGAACCCCCTCAATCTGGCGCGCCACCCGCTTTTGCATCAGATGCGCACCTATCGGGCGCTGCAGAACTTTCCCGTGGTGATGAACACCTACAACACGGGCACAGGCAAAACGGTGGCCAGCCTGCTTCATCTCTTCGATCTCCGGGGCCAGAATGTGCTTTTCATCGCTCCCACCAATGCCTTGCTGGCCCAACACGCAGAGGATATCGAGACATTCGTCCGACAATACGATCTCGATTTCGAGGTCTTACGCGTCACTGCAGCCCAGATTCGCCAACTTGATCCCCAACAACGCCCAGGCTCTGCCCTTCACCACCTCATCTTGAACTACCTTCGCTATCGGCCTCGCGAAGTGCGCCGCAAACCCATCATTATGGTAGTCAACCCTGATATCTTTTACTACGCGCTCTTCGCCCGTTATCACCAACATGACCAACGCAATCTGATGGAGGACTTCATCTATAATGGTCCCCGAAAACTGTACCACTAGCTAAAGTGCAAAATGGAGTGTAGAATACATTCAGGAGGTACAGACTCATGACGAAAAAACGACGCAGCTACAGTTCAGAATTCAAAT
>WGCR01000395.1 GCA_015493675.1 Anaerolineae bacterium | reverse complement strand
TCGCCCCGGTAGGGTGATGATAACATGCTTTTCTGAGCCCGAGGGGGCCGCAGTGAAATGGCTCTGTCGACTGTTTACCAAAAACACAGGTCTCTGCTAAACCGTAAGGTGAAGTATAGGGGCTGACGCCTGCCCAGTGCCGGAAGGTTAAGGGGAGGGGTTAGCCGTAAGGCGAAGCTCTGAACCGAAGCCCCGGTGAACGGCGGCCGTAACTATAACGGTCCTAAGGTAGCGAAATTCCTTGTCGGGTAAGTTCCGACCCGCACGAATGGCGTAACGAGCGGAGCACTGTCTCAACGAGGGACCCGGTGAAATTGAAGTACGCGTAAAGATGCGCGTTACCCGCAGCAGGACAAAAAGACCCCGTGGAGCTTTACTGCAGCTTGACATTGAGTTAGGGCTTAGTCTGTAGAGAATAGCTGGGAGGCTGAGAAGCCAGGGCGCCAGCCTTGGTGGAGCCGCCAGTGGAATACCAGCCTGACTAAGTCTTGGCCCTAACCTCTAACCGTAATCCGGTAGGGGGACAGTGTCTGGTGGGCAGTTTGACTGGGGCGGTCGCCTAAAAGGTAACGGAGGCGCACAAAGGTGCCCTCAGACTGAATGGAAACCAGTCGTAGAGTGTAAAGGCATAAGGGCGCTTGACTGCGAGACCTACAAGTCGAGCAGAGACGAAAGTCGGTCTTAGTGATCCCACGACTCCGAGTGGAAGGGTCGTGGCTTAACGGATAAAAGCTACCCCGGGGATAACAGGCTAGTCTTGCCCAAGAGTCCACATCGACGGCAAGGCTCGGCACCTCGATGTCGGCTCGTCGCATCCTGGGGCTGGAGCAGGTCCCAAGGGTTGGGCTGTTCGCCCATTAAAGCGGTACGCGAGCTGGGTTCAGACCGTCGTGAGACAGGTCGGTCTCTATCCGCTGTGGGCGTAGGGAATTTGAGAGGAGCTGCCCCTAGTACGAGAGGACCGGGGTGGACTGACCTCTGGTGTACCAGTTGTCGCGCCGGCGGCATTGCTGGGTAGCTAAGTCGGGCAAGGATAACCGCTGAAAGCATCTAAGTGGGAAGCCTGCCTCAAGATGAGATTCCCCCACCTATATGGTGATAAGTGCGCTGGAAGACCACCAGCTTGATAGGCGGCAGGTGTAAGCGCAGCAATGCGTTCAGCCGAGCCGTACTAATGCACGAAAGGCTTAATCACTCTTTTGAGAAGCAGTGAGTGGAGTATTCTGTATCCTATCCAGTTTTTAGGGTGTCAACCCCTTAACTTTGTGAAAAAAGCTCTTTTGGTGATTCTAGCGAAGAGGAAACACCCGGTCCCATTCCGAACCCGGCAGTTAAGCTCTTCAGCGCCGATGGTAGTTGGGGGGTAACCCCCCGCGAGAGTAGGTCATTGCCAAGAGAGCTTTTTCTATTTCCTTATTTCCTCGTCTTTTCAGGCGGGGATTTTTGCGTTTCTGGCTATTTTCTGGCATCCTTCAAATCTCTCATCTCCCCATGAATTTTCCAGGTCTCCACCTTCCATGACTACTGCCATTGTTATCCTTGCTGCGGGCAAGGGCACCCGCATGAAATCCGATCTACCCAAAGTGCTGCATCCCCTGGCCGGACGCCCGATGCTGGCCTATAGTCTTGATCTGGCTGACGAGGCGGGCGATATGCCGCCCGTGGTCATCGTGGGTTACAAAGCAGATGAGGTGAAGGCCGCGGTGGGGGCCAGAGCCACGTTCGTCGTCCAGAAGGAGCAACTGGGCACGGGCCACGCGGTGATGCAGGCGGAGGACGCGCTGAAGGGCAAGGCCGACACGGTCGTCGTCTATTACGCGGATATGCCTCTGATCACGCCCGAGACGGTGCAGCGTATCCAAGAACTCCATCGGGCTAGCAACGCCACCATCACCATGCTCACCGTCATCGCCGATGATCCGCGCGGGTTTGGACGGCTGGTTCGGGATGAACGCGGCAATCCCCAGTTCATCGTAGAGGAGATCGAGGCCACCGAGGAACAGAAGGCCATCCACGAGCTCAACGCCAGCGTTTATTGCTTCGACGCCGCATGGCTCTGGCCCGCGCTGCATCGCATTCAGCCCAGCCCCCGCAAAGGCGAGTATTATCTCACCGATCTGGTGGGGATGGCCGTGGCGGAGGGGCGCAAAGTGGAGGTTGTCATCACCGAGACGCCCGAGGAGGTGCTGGGCGTCAATACCCGGGTGCATCTGGCAGAGGCGGAGCGGGTGGTGCGGATGCGCAAAAACCGGGCGCTCATGCTCTCGGGCGTCACCCTTATCGATCCCGAATCCACCTACATCCAGCCGGGCGTGCAAGTGGGCCGCGATACGACCATCTGGCCGGGCGCGGTGCTGCGAGGGGATACGACGGTGGGGGAGCATTGCGTCATCGGCCCGCACGCCGTCCTCACCGATGTCACCGTAGGCGACCGCAGCGTCATCGGCGCGGGCGTGGCGGCCACCGGCTGCGACTTCCCCGAGGATATGGATGTCCCCGCGGGGTCTATCCTCAACGGCTGATTTGTGCGGGCCTTGATTTTGATGGTATAGTTGGGTGTTACATAAAGTGAATTGCGGCGGGCTCCCGAAGCGAACTGTCCACCTTCGTCTTCTCACTCCTCGCCGTCCACTTCCCCGTCATGGAGGATTAAAAACTTAGCCGTATGGACGTTCCCTTAGGCCTGGCTTTTGGATTGCTGGCCTTCTCCTTTCTGTTGATGTTCTTTGTGGCGTTGGCGGAGGTTTCTCTGGCAACCATCAGCCGGGCTCATGTAAGAAAATTGAGTGAGAAAGGCGTTTCCTCGGCCAAACGCGTCGACGCTCTTCTCACCGACGCCCAGCGTTTTCTCAGCGGCGTCATCGTGCTAAAGACTTTGGCGATCACCGTTGCCGCCGCGACCATTACCTGGATCGTTTTGTGGATGGGGGGCGGAGGATGGGCGTTTGCAGGGGCGCTGCTTGCTGGCGGTCTGGCGCTGCTCTTTTTGCAGATCATCGGTCGGGCGCTGGCGGTGCAACACCCCCTGGACACCGCGTTACGCGTCGTCAGCCCCTTACGCTGGCTGATCTTCCTGGTCTCGCCCGTGGTGTGGCTGATCATGCGCATTGCCCGCCTGCTGGGCGTGGCCGATGATCACGCGGAGCGCAACATCTTCCTCAGCGAGGATGGCCTGCGTCTGCTGCTGAACATGGGCGATGGCGAACGCCTCATCGAAGAAGACGAGCGGGAGCTCATCGACAGCATCTTTCGTTTCAGCGAGACCACAGTGGGCGAGGTGATGGTGCCCCGGGTGGATGTGGTGGCTCTGCCCAAGGATACGCCGCTGATGGAGGCCCTGGATGTCATCGTCAGCGCCGGGCATTCCCGCATCCCCCTTTACGATGACACCATCGACCGCATCGTGGGCGTGCTCTACGCCAAAGATCTGCTGACTTGCTTTCGGGATGGCCGCACTGACATCACCGTCGAGGAGATCATGCGCCCGCCCTACTTCGTGCCCGAGACCGCGATGGTGGACGATCTGCTGGCTGATTTGCAGCAAAAGCGCACCCATCTCGCCATCGTGGTGGATGAGTATGGCGGCACCGCGGGCATCGTCACCATCGAAGACCTGCTTGAGGAGATCGTGGGCGAGATTCAGGACGAGTATGATTCCGAGCCGCCCATGATTCAGCCCCGCGAGGATGGCCGGTTCATCGTCAACGGGCGCATGGATGTGGACGATCTGAATCGCGAACTGGATGTGCATCTGCCCGCGGATGACGAGACTTACAACACCCTGGCGGGCGTCATCTACGCCCACTTGCAGCGCGTGCCCGGGCCGGGCGACGCCTTCGATCTGGACGGCGTGCACATCGAGGTGCTGAAAGTCAACGACAATCGCATCGAGGAAGTGTTGTTGACCCTGCGCAAAGATGAGATGGACGACGCCCTGGAAGTGCCAATCAAGGAGACAGCGTGACCGAAAACATCGATGTCGACGCCCTGGTGCAAGCCGCGGCCGACGCCCGCACCAGAGCCTACGCCCCCTACTCCCACTACCACGTGGGTGCAGCGCTGCTCACCGCGGATGGCCAGGTCTTTACCGGCTGCAACGTTGAGAACGCGGTTTATCCCCTGGGCCTGTGCGCGGAGCGGGTGGCCATCTTCAAAGCCGTCTCCGAAGGTTATCGGGATTTTCAGGCCATCGCCGTCATTACCAGCAACGGCGGCAGCCCCTGCGGCAGTTGCCGCCAGGTGATGCACGAGTTTGCGCCCGAGATGATCGTCTTCATCGCCGATGAATCGGGCGCAGTGCGCCGCACCACCGTGGCCGAACTCCTGCCCGACTCCTTCGGCGCAGATGATCTGCCCCGGTGAGCCGCCCGGCCCAAATCTGCAATCCCAAATCCGCAATCCGCAATTGGCTCCACTGAAAAAATCTTCAACACGGAGGCACAGAGTACACGGAGGAAGAAAAAGGTGAGATTTGGAGATGTTTTTCTCCGTGAACTATCACTATTTTCTCCGTGACCTCCGTGTCTCCGTGGTGAAATGATCTTTTTGCAGTGGACTCGCAATTCGCAATCCCAAATCCCAAATCCCAAATCCCAAATCCGAAATCCCAAATCCTCATGCCCTCCCGCCGCGAACGCGTTTATCGCACCCGAGCCGTCATCCTCAAACGCAGGGAGCAGGGCGAGGCCGACCGGGTGCTCACCATCTTCACGCCCGAATACGGCAAGCGCGCGGTCATCGCCAAAGGCGTGCGCAAACCCACCAGCCGCAAGGCCGGGCATCTTGAGCCCTTCACCCACGCCTCGCTGATGCTGGCCAAGGGCAAGACATGGGACATCGTCACCGGCGCGCAGACGGTTACCAACTTTCGCAAGCTGCGAGAAGACCTGGACCTGACCGCATACGCCTACTATTTCTGCGAGCTGCTGGATGCGTTCGTGCAGGAGGATGACCCGCATCCCGAGCTCTACGAGTTGCTGCTAAACGCGTTTCGGCGGCTGGAAGTCTCGCCCAATCCAGCTCTGACCGGGCGCTGGTACGAGCTGGCGTTGCTGCAGCACGCGGGGTTTGCGCCCCAGCTCTTCAATTGCGTACAATGCGGCGAGCGCATCCAGCCGGTGACCAACTACTTCAGCCACGAGCGGGGCGGCGTGCTGTGCCCCAAACATGGCGAGGGCGCGTCCGACGCCCAGCCTATCCCCCTGAACACGCTGAAGGTGCTGCGCTACATCCAGACCCAGCCCTACAATCACATCATGCGATTGCAGCTCACGCCCGGCACCATGCGCCAGGTTGAGAAGCTGATGGGCGATTATCTGCGTTATTTGCTGGAACGCCGTCTGAAGTCGACTGATTTTATTCATTTGATTCGCACAACTTGAGTAAAGGTAAGGAGTATGTTCGACGGCGGCATTTTCTATCTATGCTATGGCATTGGAGCTACTATTGGCTGTCTTATTGGTTTGTTTGGGAGATTTGTTTCGAAGCTGTTATCATCTCTATAGGTTGACCAATTTCCCTTTCGACTTGGCTTGCCCCGCACTTTTCAAGGAGCTCTAATGAAACGCTGGATCAAACGTATTTTTCTTGCCGTTGTTTTATTGCTTATCATCGCCCTGATCGGGGGCTATTTTTACATGCTGCCTACTTTTAAAGTCGCCACCGGCTACACGGCTAAAGTCATTTGCTCCAACCACAATCTTACCGGTCAGAGCATCGAAGCCGCTCTGTCCGACATGCCCGATAACCCCCTGGTTCCCTTCCTGCGGCCCCGGTTGGAGGATGACGGGCTTTCGGCCACGCTGTGGGGCTGGGCTGCGAAGCAGAAGGCCATCTACCGCCCGGGCCTGGGCTGCACCTTGCTGGCCGGAAAGGGCCCCTTCGAGACCCGAACGCCGAACTGGCCCCCGCCCGCGTCGCCCGCGGCCCAACCCTGGCCCGCGGGCGACGCGGTGGATTATCAGCCCAATCCGGCGCTGGAAGCGGTGTTGGATGAGGCCTTCTCTGAATCGAATCCCGAAAATCCCCGCCGCACCCGGGCCATTGTCGTAGTCAAAGATGGTCAGATCATCGCCGAACGCTACGCCGAGGGCTACGGCAAGGACACGCCCTTCCTGGGCTGGTCCATGACCAAGAGCGTCACCCACGCTTTGCTGGGCCTGCTGGTCAAGGATGGCAAGCTGGACATCATGGCCCCGGCCCCCGTGCCCGAATGGGCCGCGGCCGACGACCCCCGCCACGCCATCACCACCGATCAACTCATGCGCATGAGCAGCGGTCTGGAATTCAACGAGGATTACGGCGATCTCACCACGGGCGTCACCCAGATGCTTTACAACAGCAGTGACATGGGCGCGTACGCCGCCAACATGCCTCTGGCCGCGCCTCCCGACACCGTATGGAGCTACTCCAGCGGCACAGCCAACATCCTCTCCCGCATCATCCGTCAGCAGTTGGGGGGCGATGTGGCTGACTACTGGGCTTTTCCGCAAAAAGCGCTCTTTCATCCCATCGGCGTCACCAGCGCTGTGCTGGAGCCGGACGCGTCGGGCACGTTCGTGGGGTCATCCTACATGTACGCCACGGCCCGCGACTGGGCCCGCTTCGGCCAGCTTTATCTGCAAGATGGCATTTGGGATAGCCAGCGCATTCTGCCCGAGGGCTGGGTGGACTACGCCCGCACGCCCACGCCGCCTTCGCATGGGCAGTACGGCGCGTTGTGGTGGCTGAATCAAGGCTCGGGTGACAGCAAAGAGTGGGAGGGCGTGCCCGACGACGCCTACGCGGCCGAGGGCCATGACGGCCAGTACGTGGTGGTCATCCCCTCCCGCAACATGGTCATCGTGCGCCTGGGCGTCAGCCATCATGGCGCCTGGGATCAGACTGCATTTCTGCAGGATGTGCTGGCGGCGGTTCCGTAAATAGAACGCAGATGACGCAGAAAAAGCCAATCCACGCAGATAGAATCAGGATAATCTGCGGGCGCCAGATGTTTCTGCGTTTCATTTTGTGGTTCTTTTGGATTTCAGGGGGTGAGATGCCGGGCGGATAGCGAATCCTCCCTGAGAGCTCTCTGCATCCAGCCGGATTCGCAATCCGGCGGGTCTGGTAAAGCCAATGCCCCCTGAAATCCTGTTGAGCCCATTTTGTTCCGTAAGTAGATTATGAAAATTCAAGACGCGACAGAAAAAGAAAGAAATTTGATGACTCCATCGACAAAGGATGGGCTGACAAATAAGTTGCCGCCCATCACCCGCTCCCTGTTGGGCATTTTGTCAGATAATCAAGTTAGCGTTGATGATTACAAGAAATACTTGATGGATAAATATCTGACTACTCGCAGTGACAAGAAAAATGAAAATCTCTGAGTATCAGCAATGGCTCAAAGCCTGGGATGAGGCCCGGGGCTTCGACAAGGCCGATCCGGGCCTGACCGTGGTGCACGCGCTGGAAGAACTGGGCGAGGTCGCCCGCGAGGTGCTGTTCCTCAAAGGCTATAAGACCGATGTCCTGCCCGAAGAACATCGCCAGGCCCTGGCCAATGAACTGGCCGACGCCATCGTCTTCTTGTTCAAGCTGGCCTACCAATACGACATCGATATCGAGGACGCGCTGATACGACTCCAGGAAAGGGTGGACAAGCGCTTTCCCGAAGAAAGTCCCGGCTGGCATCCCAACGGCGGGAAGTGACGGTTAGCTTTTCGTCGAGTCGTTGGCGACTGGCGGCTCTTCGTTTTCTTTCTGACCGAAAATCGGCATAGCGGGGGGCGTTTCGAGGGGCGCAGGCTCCTCTTCAAGCGCCATCTGCTCGATCTCTGTCGGCATCGCCTCTTGT
>WGCR01000394.1 GCA_015493675.1 Anaerolineae bacterium | reverse complement strand
GCCCGAGGCCTGTCACGATTTCGTCTTCAGCCAGGTCTTTTCGCCATAGGTCGCCACATACCGGTCGATGAGCCGGTACGCCAGCCGTCCGCCCATGCGGGTGACGTCACTCGCCACCTGGAAGGTGATGCTGGTAGCCTCCAGCACGGTGGCGCCTTTCACTTTCCGTAGCCGCCCCTGGATGCTGACGACAAAGGGCTCATCGGGATGCAGCTCCTGGTGCGCCTGATAAAAGGCCAGGGTCTCCAGCGCCCGCCGATGCTTCACCAGCACCGGCACCTCGGAGACCGCGCCATCCTCCGTTTCGATGGTGAGAAAAACCCGAGCGGTGCGCCCGTTGATCTCATGCTCAACCAGGGTCACTGCGCCGTAGAGATTCACGTGATTTTGAAAGGCTTTGTTCATGACAGGATTGGTGTAAAGGGAGTGGGGAAGGGCGTCATCGTCGTTTCGATATTCTAGGATAAATGTTCTAATTTCGCAAGAAAAAGCCCTTGACAGGAACATGTGTTCGGGTGTATAATGGAGCCATCGGATGACCGGACGCCCCTCCTGTCATCCCCTGCGAAGGACGTTCTCCCTTGTCGGAGTGCGTCCTTTTTCTTTTTGTCCTGTCTCATCTGTCACCCCTTGATCAGGAGTTCCATCATGCGCCGCCTTTCCGATGACGAAGCCCGCCAGACCTTCATCAAAACCCTGGCCGCCATCCTCCGCCGGATGCTGGGCCTGGAGACGCCCCCACGCAAGACCTCCTTCGCCCGGGACCTGCCCGCACTGCCCGACAGGAAACGACGGGGGAAATAAGCCATGACGCAGCCGTGGATCGCAGCCGGTCTCGCCCGCACCTCCACCATCATGCAGGTGGAGACCGGCCTCAGCATGATCACCCAGCCGGAGCGCATCAAGGATTACGCGGCCCGCAACGGCATCCGCATCGTCCATATCTACGAGGAGCCGGGCGTGTCGGGCCGCAAGGCGCAGCGCAAGGTGGTGGAGCGCATCATGCGGGACGCGCGGGCGGGCAAGTTCAACCTGCTCATCGTCACCGACGTCTCCCGCTTCTTCCGCAACCTGGAGGCGCTCATCAGCGCCATCCGGGAGCTGAAGTCCTACGAGGTGGACTTCCTCTCCATCGATGACGGCATCGACACCCGGCGCAAGGACAGTTGGGGCAATGAGCTGGTCATGGTCATCCTGGGGATGCTGGCCGAGCTGTACACGGTGCAACTGGCCCACAACACCCGCGAGGGCAAATACCGTCGCTTCAAGCTGGGGCTATGGAATGGCTCCATCCCCTTCGGCTACTGCAACGGCCTCTGCTCCCAATGCACGCACCCCAACGGTCAGGGCTACTGCCCCCGCTTCGGCGGGCCCGATCTGGGCGATGGCAAGAACCTGATCCTGCATCCCATTGAATCGGAGGGGGTGCGCCTGGCCTTCGAGCTCTGCGCCACGGGCGACTATTCGGATAACGACGTGGCCCAGGCCCTGGCCGATCACGTCTTCCGCCTGCCCGATGGCGATGTGCGCCGCTTCCGCGTGCCCCGCAAGCGCCTGCGCAAGGGCGAGGAGAAGAAAGCATCCTCCGAAGGTCCCAATCCCTATGGCTATCGCCCGCCCTACAAGGATTTCATCCGCTTCCTGCTGCAACGGCCCTTCTATGCAGGCTATGTGACCTACGCACACGAGCCGCCCAAGGGCGCGGCCAGTCGCAAGCCCATCATCGAGGAGAACCTGGGCGCGCATCCCGCCATCATCTCCCGCCAGCGCTTCGACCAGGTGCAGGATATCCGTCGCAGCGTGGGCAACAACAGCCGCCGTCAAGGACAATCCCAGCGCCGGGAATACCCCCTGAGCGGGGTGCTGCGCTGCGGCCAGTGCGGCGGAGCCATGCGGGGCGCCACGGCCAATGGCGGCGTCCGCTACTACCTTTGTTCGAACCGGGCGGACAAGCATCGTCTGCCCGACGGCGGGTTCTGCACCCAGCCCATGGTGCGGGCCGAAGAGGCGGAGGCGGGCGTGCTGGCCTTTCTTCAAGGTTTCGCCCTGCCCTCGGAGCTGCGGCCCGACGTGCTGGCCCACTGCTATCTGGATGACGACGTGGAGGTTATCGATCATCAGCGCAACAAACTCATCGCCCACATCAAGCGCACCACCCAGCTCTTCGAGGTGGGCGTCATCCCCTGGGATGCCTTCCAGCAGCGCATTGCGGCTCTGCGCGCGGACATCACCGCGCTGACGCCGGAGCAGCAGGTGGATGCGCCCCAGGCCGAAGCCTGGCTCAATGACCTGGCGTCGTTGTGGAAAGCGGCCCAACCCCACGAACGCAAGGCCCTGGCCGGCGTCATCTTCCGCAGCATCACGGTCCAAGGCCAGGCCCTGACCCAATTCGAGCTGCGGCCCTTCCTCAAGGATGACAAGTTGGACAAGTCGGACAGAAGTGGATAAGTTGGACAGATTGGACATTTTTGGACAATTAAGACTCTTAGGACTTTCTGGACAAACAGGTCATCTTGTGACAAGTGAGACACAACTTTTGCAAAAGATTCATAAACAAACCCCTTGAAATCATCGCACTTTTATAATATAATAGAAGTCAGACGTTGTCCCACCTTTCCTTTCTTCTTCACCCACAGGAGTCCCATCATGCGCGCCGCCGCCTATATCCGCGTGTCCACTACCGGTCAGGCCGAGGAGGGCCATTCCCTGGAGGCCCAGCTCCAGGATATCCGCACTTATGCCGAGGCTCGGGGCTGGCCCCTGGTCCAGGTCTATCGGGATGAGGGCCTCTCCGGCAGTCTCAGCAACCGCCCCGGCCTCTCCCGAATGCTGCGCGATGCGGACGCGGGCCTGTTCGACGTGGTCATCGTGCACAAGGTGGACCGCTTCTTCCGCGATCTGGCCGGTTTCCTCAACGCCCTGCGCCAACTCAATGACGCGGGCGTGGCCTTCCTCTCGGTGCGGGAGAATATCGACTTCACCTCGGCCTGGGGCAAGCTGGCCCTGGTCATCCTGGCCACCATCGCCGAGATCTTCCTGGACATCCTCAAGGAGGAGACCCAGAAGGGCAAACGCCAGCGGGTGCGCAAGGGCCTGTGGAACGGCTCCGTCCCCACCGGCTACTGCCAGGGGCTCTGCGCCAACTGCACCGACCCCAACGGCCCCGGCTACTGCCCCTATGTGGGCCGGGAGAATGTGGGCGACGGCCAGAACCTGGTGCTGCACCCCATCGACAGCGTGGCCATTGCCAAGATGTTTGAGTGGTACGCCACGGGCGAATATTCCGATGCGGATATCGCGGACGCGTTGAACCATTACGAGTACGAACTGCCCGACGGCGGCACCGTGAACTTCCGCACCCGCGGCCGCGGACATGGCAGCAAGTATCCCCCTGGCCCCTACGGCAAGGACACGGTGCGCAGCATTCTCCAGCGCAAGTTCTATACCGGCGTCGTCACCTACAAGGGCGAGGAGATGCCGGGCAATCACCCGGCCATCATCGACCAGGAACTCTTCGACAAGGTGCAGGCGATGCGCAAGCTGCGGGGGAACAATCCCCGCCGCCGCAAAAACGGCGGCAAGCCCGCCCGCGTCTTCCCCCTCACCGGCATCTTGCGTTGCGACGAGTGCGGAGGCCGCATGCGGGGCCAGGCCGGCAGCAACGGCGCGCGCTACTACGCCTGCGTCAACCGCCTGCAGAAGAAGACCGCCTGCACCCAGCCCATGATCCCCGCTGATGATATCGAGGCGCAGGTCGCGAACCTGATCCTCTCCATGCCCCAGGGCGAGGGCTGGCGGGAGGATGTGCTGGCCCACGCCTTCCCCGACGAGGACCTGCTGGCCACGGAAGAGCGGGCCGCGGCCCTCAAGGCCCGCTACGACCGCCTGGTGGAGCTGTATGTCTCCGGCAAGATCGACCGCGACCAGTTCGACCGCGAGGAAACCGACTATCGTCGGGAGATGGCGCTGTTGACAGCGGGCAAAAAGCGTGATATGTTGGAGATGGTTCAGCTTGTCCTGGACTTCCCCGACTTGTGGGACAACGCTGACGATTTACAAAAGAAAAAACTGTTGCAGCGTTTCTTTGCAACAGTTCATGTCAAGGGCAAAAAAATCGAGGGCGTTCAGCCTGTGAAAAGCTTCTACGCCCTCTTTGAGTATTGCTGCTACGGGAGCGACGGGAATCGAACCCGCGATCTTCGGCTTGACAGGCCGACGTGTTAACCGCTACACTACGCCCCCTTGACTATTTGATTACGCCGGGCATTTTAGTTGATTTTTCGGGGTTTGTCAAGTTCTGTACTTCACGATTTTAGAGAGGGATCAGCTAATGAAGCGGCCGTGGTTGCTTCGCAAAGTCGCTCGATAAAACGCCGGAGCAAGGAAATGAACAAATGGAATTGAAATCGAGTCGGCTCGATGCGATGCGGGTCTGGGCCTGACAGCCGGGCGACAAACCAACGCAGGAAGGCCCAGAGATTCACCAGGAGCAGCGCAAAGCTTGACGGGAAGAAGCGTAAGACCGGATTCAGGGAGGTGGTTTCGACTGTATATGGCACAAGATGCGATAAGAGGATTCAATACCAAAACGGTATCGATAGCGCCAATAGACGGTTTGTGGCTTCCAATCGAGGCCGATGGTTACAAAGATGTGCCATTTTTGCCGCCGTTTGCCATGTTTGTCTGGAACCAAGGCGGCAACGATGACCAGATCCGCTACGGCGCCACCGGAGAAGGATAGCGAGTGCGATAGCTCTTACGACCACGGCATAATGCCCGCGTACCGCCTTGCTTTCCACGAATGGGACAAACCAGCACAGCCGGTTGTTTGATCGTTTGAAGATACTTGACGATATTTGTCGAGCAAAGGCCTCGGTCCGCATAGATCACTTGAAATCGCAACGTGAGCGCCTGTACCAGGGCCAAATAAAGTGGTCCCCATTGTCAAGACCACGATTAGCACAAAATAAAGT
>WGCR01000393.1 GCA_015493675.1 Anaerolineae bacterium | reverse complement strand
GGCTTTGGCCGGGCTGCTGTTCTTCCTGGTGGGTTTTCTGGCTGAGCTCATCGTGGCTCAGGGCGATCGTCTGACCGAGCTGGAGCGCAAGCTGGATCGATTGGCCGGAGATCAACCTCAGGATGCTTCCTCCCGCGTCGAGGTGCTATGACCCGGGTTTTGATTGTCACCACCAACTATCCGCGCTGGGAGGGGGATCCGCATTCGCCCTGGCTGCTGGCGTTGATGGCGCGTTTGCGGGAGAAGGGATATGAATTTGATGTGCTGGCGCCCGCGTTTCAGGGGCTTGCGAATCATCGCATTGGCGAGACTCCGGTTTATCGTTTTCGATACGCCCCCGCCCGCTGGGAAACGCTGACCCACGAAGAGGGCGCTCCCAATAAAATCCGTAAAAATCCGCTCTATCTGCTGCTGTTGCCCTTTTATGTGCTGGCGGGGATGTGGGCGTCGTGGCGGCTGGGCAGTACCGGCCGCTATGAGATTATTCACGTCCATTGGCCCGTGCCGCAGGGGCTTTTCGGCCTGCTGGCCCGACGCGCGGGCGGCGGGCGGCTGGTTGCGACTTTTTACGGCGCCGACCTGGTTCTGGCGCAGCGATTTTCCTTTCTGAAGCCCTTTGTGCGCCGGTGCGCGGGCCAGTGCGATGATCTCGCAGCCATTTCTTCCTACACGGCGCGGGAGCTGACTGCTCTTTCAGGCCGGGAGCCCCGCATCATCCCGTATGGCATTCATCTTCCTCCCGAGCAGGATTGGCCCGCCACGCCCGGACGCATTCTCACGGTGGGGCGGCTCATCGCTCGCAAGGGACACCTCTATCTCCTGCGGGCCATGGCGCTTCTGCTGGACCTGCCCGACGCGCATCTGGTCATCGTGGGCGAGGGGCATGAACGCGAAGCGTTGGAGGCGGAGATCGGGCGTTTGGGCCTGGCGGATCGGGTGACGCTCACCGGCCGCGTCTCCGATGCGGAACTGGAATCGTATTATCAATCCTGTCAGGTTTTTGCGCTTCCCGCCATCGTGGACGAATCGGGCGACACCGAGATGCTGGGGATGGTCAGTCTGGAAGCCATGCGCTACTGCAAGCCCGTTATCGCCAGTCGGGTGGGGGGGATTCCCGACATCGTGGTGGATGGCGAATCGGGCGTGCTGGTTCCCCAGAAAGATGCCGAGGCCCTGGCCGCGGCTATCCGCCAGGTGTTGACCGATGAATCGCTGGCCCGGCGTCTGGGGCGCGACGGGTATCATTTCGCCCGGAAACATTTTTCCTGGGAGAGCGTCGAGCGGGCGACTCTGACGATGTATGGGAATGCCGTCGCGGACAGCGTCTCGACCGGCTGACGCCGTCGCCTGGGTTATTGCGGCTTGCGGGCGCTGACAAGTCCGCCCCAGGTGTGACGCCGGGCTGTCTCGAACGCCAGATTATGTTCTGCCGCGGCCCGACGATAGCGCCTCTGCCAGGCGTCGGGCTGGGATGCGGGCTCCCAATGGGCTTTGGCCGTGTAGATGCGTTCGAAACCGGCGTCGAACAGGCCCGCATACCAGGCATCTTCGGTGCGGTATTGGAAGCTGTTGGGGATGACCCGGGCGTAAGCGTCCAAAAAGAAAGCATGGAGCGCGGGATCGGGAGGAAGAAAGGGCGTAGCAAAGAGGATGGCCCCGCCTGGTTTTAGCGCCCGAAAGATGCGTCGCAACAGATCGTCGGGTTGGGCGATGAATTGCATGACCTGCATGGCGTAGATGGCGTGATAGGTTGTTTCCGGCGGCTGCCAGGATTCCGCGTCCGCCACCCGAAAGGCGATGGTCTCAATCCCCAGCTCCCGGGCTTTGCGCTCAGCCATCTGCACGTTGTGTTCGGTGAGGTCGATGCCCGACACCCGGGCGTCGGGAAAGGCCCGGGCCACGGCCAGCGCGATCTCGCCATTGCCGAAGCCGATGTCCAGGATGCGGGCGCGGGCCGGGATGCGTCGCTGACGCAGGGTTTTGATCACAGTGCCGGGAGAGACGTAGGTGCGCTGACCATCCCACGAACTGTAAATGGCGATGACGGATGCTTGATGGTCAGGTTGTGCGGGCATAAAAAGTTTGATAAGATGATGCGAGGATGAACGGATTATTGGCGATGATCACCCCGTTGATGGGCGTGAACGGTTGGCAGGCTTCTGTGGGCCGCGGCGCTCTTCTGGCCCTGGGCGCATTCTTTTTGCTGGCGATGAGCTGGGCCGATCTGCGCCGCTGGATTATTCCCAACAGCCTGCTTTTGCCTGGCGCTGTGCTGGTGCTGGCGCTGCGCGGGCTCCTGTTGCCGGGAACGCTGCCCGGCGCGCTGCTGGGCGGGGCGCTGGGCTGGACGCTATTCTGGCTGCTGGCCCATTTGGGCGACGGGCAACTGGGGGGTGGGGATGTGCGTCTGGCCGGTTTCATCGGCCTGCTCACGGGGGCGGCCTGGGTGATTCCGGCGCTGCTGTTGGGCATGGCCGCAGGCGGCGTCATCGCCTTTGGACTGATTGCCTCGGGACGGGCGCAGATGGATCAGGGGTTTCCTTACGGGCCTGCGCTGAGCCTGGGCGCGATGACCATCTTGCTGCTTGCCGGATGAATGGCGGGGCGTGTCAGCTTTCCGCAAGGAACGCGTTCAGCGTCTGGAACAGGCCCCGCAGGTCATCGGGGCCCAGCTCGCCCATGTGAGCGATGCGAAAGGTGTCATTCTTGAGCTTGCCATAGCCGTTGCCGATGATCATGCCGCGCGCTTTGGCGAAAGCGAGCATGGCGGGGACATCGACGCCGCGGGTGTTTTTCACGCAGGTGACGGTGCGGGATTCGTAGCCAGGTTCGGGAAAGAGCCCGAAGCCGTGGTCTTTTGCCCAGGCATGGACCAGCTTCATGCTTTCTTCGTGTCGGGCCCAGCGGTTTTCCAGGCCCTCGGCCAGAATGCGGTCGAGCTGCACATCCAGGGCGTTGAGCAGGCTGATGGCCGGGGTGGCCGGGGTGGTGCGTCCGCCCGAAAGGTATTTTTCCAGTATCAGCAGATCAAAATACCAGCCCCGGTGAGGCGTCTCTTGGGCCCGCTTCAGCAACCGGTCGGAAACCGCTGCAAAGGCCAGTCCCGGCGGCAGGGCGAAGGCTTTCTGGCTGGAAGTGAACAGCATGTCCAGCCCCCACTCGTCGAAGGGAATCCGCACGCCCGAGGCCGAGGAGACCGCATCCACCAGGATGAGGACATCGGGGTATTTTTCGCGCACCAGACGGGCGATAGCCCCGACATCGCTCATGACGCCGGTGCTGGTCTCGTTGTGGACGACGGTCACGGCATCGAAGCCGCCCGCGGCCAGATGCGCATCCATATCCTCCGGACGGATGGGCTGGCCCCAGGTCACATCCACCCGCACCGAGTCTTTGCCATTGGCCGCGCTTACCTTCTGCCAGCGGTCTCCGAAGGCCCCGGCCACCATATTCAACACCTTGCGCCCGGGCCTGATGGCGTTGCGCACCGCTGTTTCCTGCAATCCTGTGCCAGAGGATGCGGTGATGTAAACATGCTGGTCGGTGAGCAGCACCTGTTTGAGTCTGGACAGGATGCTGTAGAACAGATCGGCGAATTCCTGGCTGCGATGGCCAACCATGGGCCGGGTTTGGGCGATGAGAACTTCTTCTGCAACCTCGGTGGGACCGGGAATAAAGAGTTTGGGATGGGACATAATGACGCCGTTTGGGAGAATGCGAAAAAGGGACAGGAGATAGTCGGGATTTTGATTCGTAACTATACAGGTATCCCACACAACGCTTTGCCACGAAGGCGCGAAGGTTTAAGAAGACACGAAGAAAACCTTCTATTTTTCCCTTCGTCAGTACTTCACGATTTTGCCAAGCGGAAGGAAAGATTTTCCAAAGTGTCCTGCCGAGTAGTTGAATAATGGGGTGAACAGCCCAACTTACTACTCAGCAGGACAATCCACATGATACAGCAAGCTCAAT
>WGCR01000392.1 GCA_015493675.1 Anaerolineae bacterium | reverse complement strand
GCTCGGAGATGTGTATAAGAGACAGGCAGTCTGCACACCTATCCCGGCCACGGCAACGCAGCCACCAATATCTGGCAGCCGGGCGTCTTTCAGGAGACCTACTGGCTGACCGTGCAGCCGGAGCTGCCCCTGCCTGCGTCCGGGAGCCTGCTGGTCGCGCTCTTCAATCCCGATGCCGACCCCGCCTATCTGCCCATTTACGACACCCAGGGCCACCGCGCGGGCGACAGCCTTCACTTCGGCTCCCTGCGCATCAGCCCCGATGAAAGCCTGCCCGCTCCGCCCCTCGCCGCAGCGCCCAAAGCCACCTTCGACGATGTGCTGCTGCTGAAAGACGCAGTCATTCTTCCCGATCCCCAGCAACCGGGCGGCATTTTCCCGGTGTGGCTACGCTGGCAGGCCTTGGGGCCCGGCCCCGACGATCTCACCCTGAGCCTGCAATTGCTGGATCAAAATGACGTCTGGGTCGCGGGCGTCGATGGCGAGGTTAGCGACATTCTCCTTCCCCCGCACTGGCGACGAGGAGATCATCTGGACACCGTGCGCTGGTTCTCCCTCCCCCCTGACATCCCGCCCGGGCGCTACAAACTGGTTGCAGCCCTATATCGCTCCGGAGATCTCAGTCGCATTCCCGCCACCGGCGCCGACGGACGCCCTCTGCCCAACAACGCCTGTGTCCTGGGCGAGATCATCATCCGCTGATGTTGGCGCGTTGGGAAATATGATACAATAAAAATCCCCACCCCCTCCGCGTTCGTCCGCGTCCCATCTTCAAACCAGAAACGCCCATGCCCTCATCCATCGATCTGCTCGTTCATGTCACCCACGAAGCCGGCGTCAAAGTGGGCGGCATCGGCGCGGTGCTCAATGGTCTGCTGGGGGCCGACGCCTATGGAAAGGCGGTGGCGCGCACCATCGTGGTGGGGCCTTACAACGTGGATAATCCCGGCGAGATGGCCCGGCTTTTCGCGCCCGGCAACCGCCTGCGCCTCCTCTACGCCCGCCATCGCGACGTCGTCCTGCTGCCCCGGCCCCTGGCCGACGCCTTCCGCAGCATCGAGGACGCGTTCGGCGTCGAGATTCTGTACGGGCTCAGGCCCTTCGGCGGGGTCGAGCATGAAGTTCTCCTGGTCAACGTCACCCGCATCAATCAGGATCGGGTGCGCGACTTCAAATACTTCCTGTGGGATCAATTCGGGCTGGACGCGGCCCGCTACGAACACGACGAGGAATTCCGGCTTTTCATAGACCTGGCCGAGCCCGCCTACGCGGCCCTCTATCATCTGGCCCAGGATGCGGGCCAACGCCGCATCATCCTGGCGCATGAATGGATGGGCGTTCCCCTGGTTTTGGCTGCGATGCAGCGGGACGCCGCCCTGTGGCGCACCTTTTTCTACGCCCACGAAGTCGCCACGGCCCGCCTGCTGGTGGAAGAGCATCCGGGCCACGACACCCGTTTCTACAACGTCTTGCGGCTGGCCTTGCAACAGCATCAAAGCGTCTCCGATCTATTCGGACCGCAGGATGATTACTTCAAGCATGCGCTGCTGGTGCGGGCCGCCCTGTTCGACGGCATCCTGGCGGTGGGGGACCCGGTGGTGGACGAGTTGCGCTTCATGGGCCGGGCCTTCGCCGATCGTCAGATCGATCTGGTGTACAACGGCGCTCCCGCGGCCCACATCACCCTGGATGATAAAAAACAGAGCAAGGCGCTGTTGCAGGAATACGCCCGCAACCTGCTGGATGTCACGCCCGATTTCGTCTTCAGCCACGTCACCCGCTTTGTGCTCAGCAAGGGGCTGTGGCGGGATGTGCGGGTGCTGGAGCATCTGGATCGCATCTTTCAGCGCGCCGGAAAAACCGGCATTCTCTACATCCTCTCCAGCGCCGAGCCCACAGGCCGATCCCCCGAGCAGGTTTTTCATTGGGAGCGAGAGTATGGCTGGCCCGTGAGCCATCGGGCCGATAACGGCGATCTGCTCGGACTGGAAGTGGATTTCTTTTTCCACGTGCTGGAGCCCTTCAACCAACGCAGCAAAGCCATCAAAGCCGTGCTGATCAACCAATTCGGCTGGAGTCAGGATCGTTGCGGGCGTCGCATGCCTCAGGCGATGACGTTCATGGATCTGCGTCGGGGCGCTGATGCGGAGTTCGGGCAGAGCATCTACGAGCCCTTTGGCATCGCCCAGGTCGAGCCCCTGAGCTTTGGCGCGTTGTGCGTGCCCAGCAACGTGTGCGGCGCGGTGGGCTTCGTGCAGCGAGCCGCGGCCGATCTCCCCGACTTCCCCAACGTGATCGTGGCCGACTATGTCACCCCGCCTCCCGACTGGGTCTATCACAGCGCGGCCGACGCCCTCAGCATCGACCAATACGCCCGCGACATCATCGAACGCCAGCGCAGCAAACGGGTGGCCGAAGCCATCGCCGCCCGCCTGCCCCTGACCGACGAGGAAGCGCGCGCGCTGCTGGCGTCGGGCCAACTGGTCGCGCATCGCATGAGCTGGGAGGTGGTGGTGCAGGATTATCTGTTGCCCGCATTGCAAAGAGACCAGTGAAGCGCTTGACC
Source organism: Anaerolineae bacterium (assembly GCA_015493675.1). GTDB lineage: Bacteria > Chloroflexota > Anaerolineae > J102 > J102 > M2005. The sequence goes on along the minus strand of WGCR01000392.1, from coordinate 8,685 downwards.
AAAATCCTCCTCATCTCATTCGCCCTGGTCCTGCTGTGGGGCCTCTACGCCTATCTCGACGTGACCTTACGCTATCGGGGCCGAATTCTCGCGCCCAATGAGCTCGATCACCGCCCGGTGGCCATCGTTTTCGGCGCGGGCGTTTATCCCAACGGGCGTCTCAGCCCCATGCTCGAAGATCGGGTTTTGACGGCGGTGGAGCTCTACCGTCAGGGCAAAGTGGACAAATTGCTGATGACTGGCGACAATAGCATCGTCACCTACAACGAACCTGTACACATGGCGGATTACGCCATCGCCCAGGGCGTGCCCGAGGAGGACATCGCTTTCGATTATGCGGGCCGCCGCACCTACGCCTCTTGCTGGCGAGCCAAACACATCTTTGGCCTCGATGAGGTGGTGCTGGTCACCCAGCGCTTTCATTTGCCCCGAGCCCTTTATCTCTGCCAAAAGCTGGGAGTGAACGCGGTGGGCGTGGCCGCAGACCGCCGCGACTACCATCTGGCCAACACTCGCTACGCGATTCGCGAGATTCCGGCCCGCATCAAGGCCTGGCTGGATATCCACATCCTTCATCCTCCGGTCATCGGCGGTGACCCCATCGACATTTTCTCGCCCGACTACAAAGGACGTTACGAATGAAAATCTACACCAAGACCGGCGATACTGGCGAAACAGCCCTGTTTGGCGGCCAGCGCGTCGCCAAGGATGCGCTGCGCATCGAGGCTTATGGCGCGGTGGACGAGCTCAACGCGTTTTTGGGCCTGGCCGTGCGCCACTGCGCCAGCCCCGATCTCAAATCCCGTCTGTTGCGGGTGCAGGGCGAGCTGTTTCAGGTTGGGGCCGACCTGGCCACCCCGCTGGATGCCAAAACATCCTACATCACCCGCCTGGATGCTGCCCCCGCCCGCCATCTGGAAGCGGAAATCGACGAATGGCAGGAACTGCTGCCGCCGTTGACCAGCTTCATCCTGCCGGGCGGATCGCAGCCGGGCGCGGCGTTGCACATCGCCCGCACCATCTGCCGCCGGGCCGAACGCCGGACCGTGAGCCTGGCCCGGGCCGAGCCCATCAACGAGGCCGTCATCGTTTATCTCAACCGCCTCAGCGACTGGCTGTTCGTCCTGGCCCGCCTGGTCAATCATCGCCATAACGTCCCCGAAACGCCCTGGCAGCCATAGAGGAGATCGGATATTGGATACTCCTGTTCGATACCCAATACCCAATACCAAATATCCCACAAAACCGGAGGTTCTTATGCCACTTCCCACCCGCGATGAAGCCTGGACGCTGGTTCAGGAATGGATCACCAATGAAGGATTGCGCAAGCATGTGCTCTCGGTCGAGGCGGCCATGCGCGCCTACGCCCGCAAGTACGGCGAGGACGAGGAGCTGTGGGGCGTCACCGGCCTGGTGCACGACATGGACTACGAGCGCTGGCCCGATATGACTGACGAGGTCAATGGCCATCCCCGCACCGAGCTACGCCTGTTCGAGGAATGGGGCTGGCCCCCGGAGCTGATTCACGCCGTCGCCGCCCACGCCGAGCACATGGGCGTGGAGCCCGAGACGCTGATGGCCCGAGCGCTGCGGGCCTGCGACGAGATCACGGGGTTGATCATCGCCACGGCTTTGGTGCGCCCCAGCAAGGATATCCGGGATGTGAAGGTGAAATCGGTGAAGAAGAAGTGGAAGGACAAGAGCTTCACCGCGGCCATCGATCGCAACGAGATCGCCCGCAATGTCGAGGCTCTGGGCGAGGATTTGAACGATCACATCGCCCTGGTGCTGGAGGCGATGAAGGGCATTGCGGCTGAGCTGGGCCTGGACGGGCGGATGGCGGGAAGTCAGTAAGCAGTGAGTCAGTAAACAGTAATCAGCTCGAGTAATAAAACAGGCCCGGTGCGACGAATCGCATCGGGCCTAACTGTTTACTGATTACTGTTTACTGGTCACTGTTTACTGGTCACTGTTTACTGGTCACTGTTTACTGGTCACTGCTTACTGGTCACTGCTTACTGGTCACTGCTTACTGGTCACTGCTTACTAAAAACTAGATGATCTTCAACTCGGGCGAGGTTTTGATCTTCTGCATACTCACCTGGGCGGCAAGCTGACGGGCGATCTCGCGGAAGGCCTCGGCGATCTCAGAATCGGGTTCGATGGCTACGATGGGAGCGCCCACGTCGCCGCCTTCGCGCACCCGCTGATCCAGGGGCAAGCGCCCGAGGAAGGGGACTTTCAGCTCCTCTGCGGCCCGCTCTGCGCCGCCATAGCCGAAGATCTCGTAACGCTGGCCCGTGTCCGGGGCGATGAAGTAGGCCATGTTTTCGATGACGCCCAGGACGGGCACACTGAGCTGCTCGAACGCGGCCAGGCCGCGGCGGGCGTCAGAGAGGGCCACATCCTGAGGGGTGGAGACCACGACGCCGCCGGTGAGGGGCACAGACTGGGCCAGGGAGAGCTGGGCGTCGCCCGTGCCGGGAGGCATGTCCACGATCATGTAGTCCACCGGCTGCCAGTTCACGTCGCTAAACATCTGGCGGATGGCGGAATGCAGCATAGGCCCACGCCACAGCGCAGCCTGTCCCGGTTTGAGCATGAAGCCCATGGACATGACCTGCACGCCGTAGGCGTTGGCCGGATTCAGCTTCTGGTTGGTGGGATTGGGCATGTGGCTGACGCCAAACATCTGGGGCACATTGGGCCCGTAGATGTCCGCATCCAGAATGCCGACCTTCGCGCCCATCTGCGCCAAAGCGATGGCCAGGTTCACGGCCACGGTGGTCTTGCCCACGCCGCCCTTGCCGCTGGCGACGGCGATGATGTTCTTGATGGGCAGTTGCAGACGCCCGAAAATGCGTTCGTCCGCAGTGACATCCGCATCCAGTTTGACGTTGACTTTCTCCACGCCCGGCACTTGCATGACGGCGTTGCGCACGTCATTTTCGATTTTACCCTTGAGCGGGCAGGCGGGCGTGGTCAGCATCACCACAACGCCGACCTGACCGCCATTGATTTCGATATCCCGCACCATGTTCAGGGTCACCAGATCCTGGTGCAATTCAGGCTCCATCACGGCGCCCAATGCGGCCAAAATCAGTTCTTCGGTAGGTTGTATGCTCATAAAATTGCCTCTTTTATTTGGATTCGTTCTGAATTAATGAAAGGGAAAGCGTCAACAAACGCCTTTCCTTTTGATTGCTTTCGAAGTGCAAAAGTTACTTTTTCATGTCTTCCTGCAGCTCGCGGGCGACGCGGCGACCGATCTCCACGGCGAAATTGGTGCCTCGATCCCAGGGATAGACCTGGCTCATGCTGGCAAAGTACAGGCCAGGCAGCGGCGTGCGCAGGGGCGGGATGTTTCGGGAATGATTCACCGAGGGCACTGGCTGGGCATAGCGGGTGCGAAACAGCCACACATCTTTCACCCAGTCGGGGCGGAAGTCGGGATTGAAACGGCTGAGCGCGGGCAGGAAGATATCGGCCAACTCTTCCTTGCTCATATCGAAGTAAGGATGGTCGGGTGGCAGATAGTCGCCCATATAAACGAGATTGTCGCCGCCGTAATGCTCGGCCGGGATGAAATTGGTGTGCTCCACCATGGCCAGGTAAGGGAAGCCTGCCTCTTTGGGCAGATTGTACCAGTAGTAATCGCCGATCTTGTGCTTGAGGCTGGCGATCATCACCACTGCGCCCATCGATTTCAGCGCCCGTAGTTTGGCGGTGTAGCTGTCGGGCAGCTCGGGCGTCATATCGGCCATTCTCTGCGGAGAACTGGTGGCGATGACCGCGTCGTAGGTCTCGGTTCCGGCGTCGGTGACTACGGCCCAGCGCCCGCCTTTTTCCTCGCGGCTGTTGCGAATAGTGTGCACGGGCGTTTCCAGGCGAATGTCCGCACCCTGCTGACGGATGACGTCCGCGAAGCGGTCCAGAAAGGCCTGGAATCCGCCGGTGAAAGTTCCCAGGCGGGTGGTGCGGGTTTTGAGTCGGGCCCAGAGCCAGGCCATGTTCACCACATCCAGATTCTCTTCGCCGAATTTGCCCACTAGAAGTGGGCGCCAAAGTGCGTTGTAAACGCGCTCGCCCACCCATTTGCGCATCCAGGCGTCGGCGGTGGTCTTCTCCAGCGGCTGCCAGCGGGGCGTCAGGCGCAGGTAGAGGCCTACGAAGCCGAAACGGGCCACATCCCAGATGGGGAAATGTTTGAGGGTGAATTTGGCGGCCTCGGCGATGGAATCCAGGGGCTGGAATTCGCCATCGGTGTACACGACGGTGTAGGGGCGGGGAAAGAGCACGTCCTCGCGCCAGCCCAGCTCATCGATGAGCCCCAGCATGTACTTGTCCGACTGGAACCAGTGATGATAGAACTTCTCCAGACTCCAGTCCCAGTGCGGGGCCTTGAAGCCGGAGGCAATGCCGCCCACCTGGGGCAGCGCTTCGTAGATGGTGACTTGGTGACCAGCTTTTATCAGATCGTAAGCGGCGGAAAGTCCGGCAATGCCGGCGCCGATAATCGCGATTTTACTCATAACCATCTATTTTACAACATTTGAGCCCGATAGGACACTCCGAAAATGGCATCCAATCGGGCCCTGATAATCAGGCTGGGATCTGTCGTTGATCAGATTTGGGGAATTTCAAGAAATCCCGCTGGCGGCGGGCCCTCTCCTTCCATGTACAGCAACAGTTCCTCGCGCGTCTTTTCATAGAGGGCAATGATGTCTTCATCCTCGCCTTTGAACTGCATGACGCCCTGGGTGGAGCAGGCCTGACAGCCGCGCATAAATTTGTAGCTGCCGCTATAGCATTTCAGACAGCTATTGATGCGGATCATCATCAAAATAAATGCGAGAGCGTCAGGATCGGTTTCGGGCAGTTTAGAGACCCGTTCAACCAGCTCCGCCCATTTTTCGCCACGCAGATCTTTCAGTTTGGGGATAACCGTATAGGGAAACAGGATTTCAGCTTTGGGGTACATGGGCGAGATCATCGGTGCATGATGCGCTAAACAGGGATGGTCCCCATTTTGCGCATCATGCTGAGCGAAAAAGATTTAGCGTTTCAACTGATCAGGGGATCAGGAAGGATTCTTCGGGAGCCAGCACAATACATCCGGCATCGGCTTCTTTGATCACCCGATCCTGAAATGCCTTGACGTCTGTCTCGATATAGGGCCAGGTGTTGTAGTGGATGGGCAGAACTGTCACGGGCCGAATGAGATCAACGGCTTTGATCGCATCGTCCGGCCCCATGGTGAAGTTGTCGCCAATGGGCAAAATGGCCAGATCGACATTGTCTTCGGCCAGGAATTTCATGTCATAGGTGAGAGCCGTATCGCCCGCGAAGTAGACTGTCTTGCCACTGTTGAGCTTGAGCAGAAAACCGCCGGGATTGCCGCCATAAGCGCCATCGGGCAGGGAGGAGCCATGATGAGCGATGGTCATCTTACAGCGTCCAAAGGGGAATGTATTGCCGCCGCCGATATGGAGGGGGTGCAAATTCTCAAGGCCCTGATTCCCCAGCCAGTTGACGATCTCGAAGTTGGCGATGACCAGAGCGCCAGTGCGTTTGGCAATGGCGACCGTATCGCCGACATGATCGCCGTGGCCGTGAGAAACAAGGATGAAATCGGCTTTAACGTCATCCGGGCCGATTTTTGCGGCGGGGTTGCCGGTGAAGAAGGGATCGATAAGGATGTTGTAGCCATCACTTTCGATGCTGACGGTGGCATGGCCATGATAGGTGACCTTGACAGGATGAACAGCCATTGTTTCACCTCCTGATGGTGGGAAAAGAGAATGGGAAACTTTTTTACGCTCTGTCACTCTTTATTATACCGCATGTCGACAAGGTGGCGTTGCAGCATCGCCTATAAAGAAAGCCGCGCCCGCTCGGAGAGCGACAGCCCGGCTTTCAGGAAGTCGTTTCGGCAACGCCCGAAGGGCGTTTTTTATCACAGAGAACGGACGAAGACGTTCACAAGGCGGCCTGTTTGACGTTTACGCTTCAGAGGCGTCGGGCTTTTTATCCGCCTTGGCCTTGGCCGCAGCAGCGGCAGCCGCTTTTTTGGCTTTCGCCTCGGCGGCTTTCTTGGCTCTGGCGCGCTTGCGTTCCTCCTTGATCCGTTTTGCCTCCTGTTCTTCCTCCCAGGCTGCCGGGTAGAGAGCGGCGTAGTAGCTGGTGGGCACCGAAAGCTCTTCGAGATCCAGAATCAGACTGGGGAAACGGTCATAAACCGCCAGCTCATAATCATGATTCATCTTGATTGAATCGAAGGGGCAGAATTCAGCGCACAGGCCGCAGCTCATGCAGATGCTGGCGTCTACGTAAAATTCTTTGGGACGAGGAATGGGCTTGCCCGCCTTGGTCTGATCTCGTACAATCCAGATGCATTGGGAAGGACAGACCTTACTGCAAATGCCGCAGGCGGTGCAGCGCTGCTTGCCGGTGTCCTCTTCGTACACCAGCATAGGAATAAAGCGGAAGTTTTCAGGAAGCTGGCGCTTTTCTTCAGGGTATTGAATCGTGAAAAGGCCCTTCACCTCTGGCGGTTGTTGCAGCACCTTGCCGGAGGGGGTGTCGAGGGAATTGATGTAGCGGCTGGGAACCTTCGCAAGATCATCGGTGTAAGTGGTGATGGTGCGTTTGAGAGTGATGCCCAGGCCACGGATAATGCCACTTCCGAACATAGAATTGCGTCCTATGAGATGGGAATGGAAAGAATAATCAATAATTGGTGGTTGATGATTAAAGATCGGCCATCGACCAATTGAGCGAATCTTTGCCTTTTATCTTTTTAATCATCAAGTCTGCTGTTAGCGGTCAGTTTCGCCCAAAACGATGTCGATGGCGCCAAGGATGATGATAAGATCGGCGACTTTGTAGCCAATGGACATGTGTTCCAGGGCGTTGATGTTGATGTAGGAGGGCGCCCGCACATGATAACGCCAGGGATTGTCACTGCCATCGGAGACGACATAGAAGCCAAGCTCGCCCTTGGGCGCTTCCACGGCGCCATAAGCATCGCCTTTGGGCACCCGGAAGGAGTAGGCGGGCTTTTTGTTCATGATGGGGCCTTCGGGAATCTGGTCCAGCGCCTGCTTGAGGATGCGGATGGACTGGCGAACCTCACCCAGACGAACCCGGTAACGTGCGTACACATCACACCCATCATAGGTGACAACATCCCAATCGAAGCGATCATAGATGCTGTAGGGACGGGCTTTGCGTACATCGTAGGGCACGCCCGAGCCGCGAATCATGGGGCCGGACATGCTGGTGGCGATGGCGTCCTCGGGCGAGAGATAGCCGACGCCGATGGTGCGCTCCATCAGGATTTCGCTCTCGGTGAGATAGCGGTCGAATTCATCCACCTTGGCGGGCAGCCGGTTGAAAACCAGTTCTCGGGCGGTCTTCAGCCAGTCGTCGGTGACATCGCGCCGCACACCGCCAAAGCGCATATAATTGCACATCATGCGGCTGCCGGAAGCGGCCTCGAACAAATCCAGAATCAATTCACGTTCTTCGATGGTATACAGAGCCGGGGTGTAAAAAGCGCCCAGGTCGTTGAGCAAAAAGCCGATGGTCCACAGATGGTTCTGTACGCGGGTCAGCTCCGCCATGATCACCCGCAGGTACTCGGCCCGCTCGGGCGGCACAGCTTTTTCCCCCAGCATTTTTTCCACCGTAATCACATAGCCCAAATTATTGGACATGCTGGAGAGATAATCCAGACGATCGGTGAAGGGGATGTTCATAATCCAGGTGTTGCGCTCGCCGATCTTTTCGTGATTGCGGTGCAGATAGCCCATCTCGGGCTCCAGCCCCACCACCGTCTCACCATCCAGGGCGGCGATCATGCGGAATACACCATGGGTGGAGGGATGCTGCGGGCCCATATTGACCACGATGACGTCCGTATCGATTTTCTCGCCGCTTTCAGGCATGGGGCGCTGGTGGATCTTGGGCAGAGGCGGCGCGGGGGGAACGAAGCCGGTAGGATCCCAGCCCTGGGGATAATTGACATTGTCGCCCCAGGGAGCCCGATCTTCGCTCCAGCGATAATGTCCTTCGGGCCAACGACTGTGGAAAGGCTTGTGATCATCCTCGTAATAAGCCTCTTTCCAATCTTTGCGCATGGGATGGCCGTGAAAACCCTCCCATAGCAAAATGCGGCGCAGCCGGGGATGCCCCTTGAATTTGATGCCGAACAGATCCCAAGCTTCCCGCTCCTGCAAATCTGCGCCCGGCCACACAAGAATGACGCTGGGGAGTTCAGGGTTATCTTCGGGGAGGCGCACTTTCAGCACGACGCCCTCGCCGCCTTTTTTGGTGTTGAAGAGATGATAAACCACCTCGAAACGGTCTGCGGCGGTGCGGTCCGGGTAGCCAAGATAATCAACGGCCTGCAATGAGGACAGATAATCGAAGCCCTCTTCATTGCGAAGATAAAGGGCGAAATCAACCAATTTGTCTTTGTTGACGACGATGCCGGAATCATCGGCATCCAGCACAGCGCCAGGCACGGCGTCGGCGTAAGGCAAAGTTTTGACAGCGACGGTTTCTTCATCCATTAGTTCGTCTCCTCAGCAACAGTCTCGGTCGCCAGCGTGAAGCGACGGATTTCCTCCGCCCGCTCCGGATCAAAGATATCAGGCCCTAACTGAGGGATGGGGATAATTT
>WGCR01000391.1 GCA_015493675.1 Anaerolineae bacterium | reverse complement strand
GCCAAAGACCAGCGCATCGGAATAATAGCTGCCCGGAAAGCCTCACCATTTCGTTTCCCCTCCACAATTACATAGCGGCTGGCCTGCTTTTCCGTATAAACCGTCATCAGGTGAGTTTCGACTTCTCCCTCATCCCGCAAATCCAGACCATCCACCTTGGTCAAACAATCATTGATAAGAAGCTTTCCGCTTTTTAGTGCGGGCCATTTTGTCGAGCAGGTGGGCGAGATGCGATAGCATTGTTCCACCGGCGACCAGTAGCGCAGCACACCGATATCTGCTTCCCCCACGTGATCGAAAAGGCTCAAATTCCCGGCGATGCTGATCGTCAGGGTGTAAACAGCCAGGATGAAGGAGACCTTGGCCAGAAAGGGCAGTTGACGGAAGCGGGAAAACATACTGTCGGCTCAGGCTCCCTGCGATTGGCGCAAGCGACGCAACAAAAGCGCCAGGGTGATGACGGGATCTCGTCTTACCTTCTGGACGCCGCTCCAGGCGTCTCTTAATCCCAGGCGCTCATAAATCACGTCCTGATAATTACGGACAGTGCGCACCTCCAGATTGAGTTCTTCGGCGATAACAGCCGGCGTTTTTGTCATGCGTTCCACCACCTGCATCTGCCGGGGGCTGAGCGTATCGAATCGATCCGCCACATTGACCACGATTTTGGCGATTTCCGGATCCAGGGAGGAAAGCATTGTTTGTTCGATATTGATCTGTGAGTCACCCAACACCGCCCGATGCAAATACACATCTCCCTTCATGACCCGTTCGATGGCTGTTTGCAACACCTGAATACGGCTGCCTTTGGGCACGTAGGCCAATCCCTGATACCCCTCCGAAATCAGCTCCATGAGTTCGTGCAGAAAATGCGTGTAAGCTGACCACAGCACAACCCCGCACGCCCTGTGTTTTTGTTTGAGCTCACGCACCAGTTTCACACCCAACGGCAACCGCTTGTCTTCGGCGCTGTTCCGTTGGGGCAGAGAGATGTCCACCAGCGCCAGGTCACAGTAATCGCCTATTTCTGCGATTCTGCTGCGAGCTTCTTCATAACTGACTGCCGTATGCACAGTCATCGCCATCTCTTCTTGCAAGAAGTCTGTGACCGCGGAGCGCATAAAGGGATCGTCTTCCACGAGTAATGCATGTGAAGTTGTCTGTGCGAACTGCGACATGCTTCGTCAACCCCCTTCTGCACCCGGCCCAATCCGATCCACAGGGGGAGATCGAGTGTTGGCGGGCATTCACCCGCTTCGATCTTTTTGCCCCCGGCGTCAGTGGCGGTGGGCCTGGCAGTTTGAAATGGATAATCAGCTCTGCATGAAAACGACGTGTGACCTGTTGTCATTGATCACAATAGGGGGATTTTCCCCTACCGGAAAGGTCATTTTTTCTATTGTAACATAAACTTCTTTTCAGTAGAATGGAGATGTACCAAGAAACAGGGAGGCGCCTTTTTTCACCGTCCCTGGAGATATTGAAAGTGGTGCAATGGCGAGAGGATTTTTTCGGGGCGAAGGCGTCGGTTAGCGAGAGACCGACGCCTTTTTTTATTTCTCATAACTATACAGGTATCCCACACAACGCTTTGCCACGAAGGCGCGAAGATTTAAGAAGACACGAAGAAAACCTTCTATTTTTCCCTTCGCGTCTTCGTGGCAAAAAATGGTGGCGAGACCTTAGTCGTCACGCTCAAAAGCTGAATGCTGTCACCCGGCATAAGTCGGGATCGGTGACGATGACCATGCCCGGTGTGACGGCGATGCCCAAAGTGCGGCTGAATTGTCCCGGCGCGGTTCCCTTGCCTCCGAACTGCACCAGCGGATATAAGCCTTTATCGAAAATCAGCGCCCTTCCGTTTTCGGGATCGGTGAGAAAGACGCGGCCGTCGGGCATGACGGACACATGCGGCGATTCCACGGTGTTGGAGTTGGGCCCGGGCATCGCCCGCATCTCTCCGCGAGCCATCGCCACCCGCCAGAGCAGGCCCGCAGCAGGCTCGGGAACATAGAGCGCACCGTCGGCGCTGATCGCGGCGTCAGTGGGCTGGCCGGAGCCCAGTTGGGCGTCCGGGCCGCCGAATGTGTTGAGCAGAGCGCCCTCCTCGTCCGCCTGCACGATGCGCCCGCCGCCCGTGTCCGCGATGAAGAAATCACCATTGGCGGCCACGCCCATGCCGCGGGGATGGTACAGCGCAAGGCCCGCCCCGATTTCCCGCTGGAGTTCGCCATCGGGGCTCCACAAGGAGATGATCTGTCTGGCGGCGTCCAGGGCGGCGACATCCCCTTCGGGCGTGATGGCCAGATCGAAAACCTCGGAGAACTGGCCCGATCTATCGCCCGCTTCGCCCCAGGCATTCATCAACTTCCCATCTTCATCCAGTTGCACAATGCGATGATTGCCTGTGTCGGCTACATACGTCAGACCATCTTCATCGATCGCCACGCCCGCAGGGTGCATGAGTTCTGTATCACCAGAACCGCAAGAACCGTAAGTCCACAGCACTGGCGGTTGAATTTGTGGGAAGTCGCCCAACTGGCCCCCGACCGGGGGCGGCGCGGCTTCGGGTTCGGGACCAGGCTGTTGGGGACCGCCGGGCTGGGGCTGGGTTTCGGGCGAGGTCACGGTGG
>WGCR01000390.1 GCA_015493675.1 Anaerolineae bacterium | reverse complement strand
TTTGGCTCTTTTGGATTTTAGGGGGTGATGCCGGGCGGATTGCGAATCCGCCCTGAGAGCTCTCTGCATCCAGCCGGATTCGCAATCCGGCGGGTCTGATAAAGCCAATGCCCCCTGAATTCCTGTTGAGCCAAATCTTTTTTCAATCTGAAAAATCCGCGGAAATCTGTCGCATCCGCGTTATCCGCGGCGAATCCCATGGGCAAATGACGTGAAATTTTGATTTGACGAGGCCAAAGCGCACAACATCATCTAGGATTCTACAAACACCATGCCCATCAAGATGATCGTCGGGCTGGGCAACCCCGGCCCGCGTTACGCCCATAACCGCCACAATGTCGGCTTTCAGATCGTGGATGAGCTGGCCGCAAAGCACGGCCTGAGTTTCGATAAACGGCAGTTCAAGGCTCTCATTGCCTCGGGCCGCATCGATGGTCAGCGCGTGCTGCTGGTGAAGCCACAGACCTTTATGAATCTCAGCGGCGAGGCGGTGCAGCCGTTGGTCAGCTACTACAAGGTGGAGCTGGAAGACCTGATGGTGGTCTTCGACGACATGGATTTGCCTGTGGGCGTGATTCGTTTGCGGCCTTTTGGCGGCGCTGGCGGCCACAACGGCATGAAATCGATCATCAAGCGGCTAGGCGGCAACCGGTTTCCCCGGCTGCGGGTGGGCATTGGCCGTCCGCCCGGGCGCATGGACCCCGCCGCCTACGTGCTGCAAGACTTCAGCGCCGACGAGGAGTCACTCATGGTGCAGGTGCGAGACCGGGCCGTGCAGGCACTGGAAACCTGGCTGAACTCGGGCATCGACGCGGCCATGAATGCGTTCAATATCACGAAATCGCAGAATTCCTTGACAAAACCTTCTCAATAGCTTATATTTTAACTGCGTCTGGGATGAGTCGCCAAGCGTCTCTCGAAGAGTCCGATTAGGTCTCTAGCCCCAGTCGCATTTTTATTGGGGAATTAGGTACACCGACATGAATTCATTTACGGTCTTTGCTCTTACTCTTGCAGAGGTGAGCCAAAAGAGGTTTTGAGAACCTATGAAATATCGGCTTTATGTTGACGAAGTTGGGAATTCCGACATGAGATCTTCGCAAAATCCAAATCATCGATATCTCAGTCTGACGGGCGTCATTATCGAATTGGATTATGTAAGGACTACAGTATTTCCCGCCATTGAATCGTTGAAAATCAGGTACTTTGACTCACACCCTGATGATCCGCTCATTTTGCATCGTAAGGAATTGGTTAATAAACGTTATCCCTTTCACAGCTTGCGTGACCCTGCAATCGAGACAGCTTTCAATAAGGAATTATTAGCGTTGCTCAAAGATTTAGACTATATCGTCATCACTACCGTGGTTGACAAGCTGGAGCATCAACATCGGTACAGCGTTTGGCGATACGATCCTTATCATTATGGGTTAGCGATTTTGATGGAACGTTATGTGTTATGGCTGGAACGACATGATTTCGTCGGTGATGTTCTGGCAGAATCGCGTGGCGGCAAAGAGGATCGAAGGCTTAAAGACTCGTTTGCCCGTTTATATGAATCTGGCACCGATTTTGTCAAGGCGGACAAGTTTGCTCAATGCCTGACCAGTAAGGAACTCAAAGTAAAGCAAAAAAGCAACAACATAGCCGGACTCCAACTGGCGGATATCATCGCACATCCAAGTTTCAAAGCTACCCAAGCTCGCAGACTCAACAATCAATTACCAAACAATTTTGGCGGAGCCATTGCCAAAATTCTCGAAAGCGATAAGTACCACCGTAGTCCCAGCGGGAAAATTGAAGGTTGGGGGCGCAAATGGCTGCCATAAAAAAAGCCCCTTGCGGGGCTCGAAGGCTAAAACCTTCCACCTCCAGATGTCTGGATTGATTATAGTATAGCAACAATTTTAACTTGTGTCAAGAAGATTCGTTTTTTCATAAAATCAAGTGCATTCTCTCTCCTCCACCACGCCCCCCGCGGCCCAACTGCACCTGCAAGGGCTGATTGCCTACCTGCGGCAACTGGACGCGTTCCGGCGGATTGCCGCAGGGCTGGCCGCGGGCGAGGCCCCAGCGCACCCGCTGGGGATCATCGCCTCGGCCCGGAGTTACGCGGCCGCGGGTTTCGTGGCCGAGCTGCAACGCCCGGCCCTGCTGCTGACGGCCCGGGCCGAGACCGCAGTGCTGCTGGCCGATCAACTGCGGGCGTGGCTGGGCGAGGAGGCCCGGGTCTTCCGCTTCGCGGACCCGGACGCGCTGCCCTTCGAGCGCATCCCCTGGGCGCGGGAGACGCGCCAGGCCCGGCTGGCCGCACTCACCGCGCTGGCTCGCTGGGGTCGCCCGGGCGCGGACAAACGTCCGCCCGTGATCGTGGCCTCGGTGCGGGCGCTGATGCAGCAAACCGCGCCGCCTTCGCTCTTCCGGCGGGGGCTGCACACGCTGCGCCGGGGCGAGTTGGTGGATCTGCGGGCGCTGCTGAGCCGCTGGCTGACCGCGGGCTACGAACACGCCACCGTGGTGGAAGCGCCGGGCCAGTTCAGCCGCCGCGGGGGCATCCTCGACATCTGGCCGCCCAACGAACCCTGGCCCGTGCGCATCGAGCTGTGGGGCGATGAGCTGGACAGCCTGCGCTATTTCGATCCCGCCACCCAGCGCACCCTGGGCAACCACCGCCTGGAAAAGCTGCTGGCGGGCCCGGCCAGCGAGGCCCTGCTGACCAACGCCGCGGACGCGGCCCAGCGCCTGCGCCAGCTCGACTATTCCGCCTGTCATCCCCCCGCCCAACTGCAATTCGAGCAGGATATCGACCACCTGGCGCAGGGGAGCGCGTTCCGCGGCATCGAGCTCTACATCCCCTATCTCTACCAGCAGCCCGCCACCCTGCTGGATTATCTGCCCCGGCGGGCGCTCATTCTCATCGACGCGGCCGCAGACGCTGCCGCCGTGGCCCTGGACCTGGAAGGGCAGGCCGGGCAAGTGGCGAAAAACCTGATCAAAAGCGGCGAGCTGCCTCCCGATTTCGCGTCCAGCCTGGCCCCGTGGCAATCCCTGGCCGAAAGCATCCAGGCCCGCGGGCCCGTCGTGCTGGGGCAGGGCAAGCTGGATGGGCACAGCACGTCGGTGGGATCGCCCCTGGGACGACTCATCCACCCCGGACCCCGCTGGGGCGGACAACTGCGCCGCGTCATCGATCAGGTCGCGCGTCTGCAAAAAATGGATCGAGTGGTGATGGTCACCCGCCAGGCCCCGCGACTGGCCGATCTCTTCTTCGACGCAGACCTGCCGGTGAGCGTGCAAACGGGCCTGGCAACGCCCCCGCCCCGGCGCAGCATCACCCTCATCCAGGGCATGTTCGAGGAGGGCTGGCGTCTCTCCACCGATGAGGAGAGCCTGCACTTCCTCACCGACGCCGAGATCTTCGGCTGGGGCAAGGCCCGCCGCCGTCGCAGCCGTCAGCCCCGCGCGGCCGCGCCCGAATCCTTCTTTGCCGACATCCAGCCCGGGGATTACGTGGTGCACATGGAGCATGGCGTCGGGCGCTTCAAGGGCCTGGTCAAGGTCGATCTCGATGGCGTGGCCCGGGATTATCTCCTCATCGAGTACGCCAAAAACGACAAGCTCTACGTGCCGGTGCATCAGGCGGATCGCCTGGCCCGCTACGTGGGCCCCAGCAGTGATTCGCCCCCGCTCAACCGTCTGGGCACGGCCGATTGGGAGATGGCCAAGCGTCGCACCCGCAAGGCTGTGGCCGCCATCGCCCAGGATTTGTTACAGATCTACGCCCAGCGGGAGACCCTGCCGGGCCACGCGTTCAGTCCCGACAGCGAGTGGCAACAGGAGCTGGAGGCCTCATTCCCCTACATCGAGACCGATGACCAACTGGTGGCCATCGAGGCGGTGAAGCAGGATATGGAGAAGCCGCAGCCCATGGATCGGCTCATCTGCGGGGATGTGGGCTATGGCAAGACCGAGGTGGCGCTGCGGGCTGCGTTCAAGGCCATCATGGATGGCAAACAGGTGGCGATCCTGGTCCCCACCACGGTGCTGGCCCAACAGCACTTCAAGACTTTCAGCCGTCGTCTGGCCGCGTTCCCGGTGGAAGTGCACATGCTTTCCCGTTTTCGCACCCGCAAACAGCAGCAGGAAACCATCGCCGACCTGGCCAAAGGCTCGGTGGATATCGTCATCGGCACCCACCGCCTGCTTTCCAAAGATATCGAGTTCAAGAATCTGGGCTTGCTGATCGTGGATGAGGAGCAGCGTTTTGGCGTGCGCCACAAGGAGCGCATCAAGCAGTTGCGCAGCCAGGTGGATGTGCTCACCCTCACCGCCACGCCCATCCCCCGCACTCTCTACATGAGCCTGACCGGCGTGCGCGACCTGAGCACCATCGAAACCCCGCCCGTGGAGCGGCAGGCCATCCAGACCCAGGTGGGATTTTATGACGAAACCCTCATCCGCAATGCGATTTTGCGCGAGATGGATCGGGGCGGGCAGGTGTTTTTCGTGCACAACCGGGTGCGGGGCATCGAGCAGATGGCCAACAAGCTGCGCAAGCTCATCCCCGAGGCCCGCATTGCGGTGGGCCACGGCCAGATGCCGGAGCGGGAGCTGGAGCGGGTGATGATGGCCTTCGCCGAAGGCGAATACGACGTGCTGGTGAGCACCACCATCATCGAAAGCGGCATCGACATCCCCAACGCCAACACCATCATCATCAACCGGGCGGATAAGTTCGGGCTGGCCCAGCTCTACCAGTTGCGGGGCCGGGTGGGACGCAGCGCCGTGCGGGCCTACGCCTATCTGCTCTACGACAAGCACGCACCGCTGTCACCCGAGGCCCGCCGTCGGCTGGAAGCTATCCAGGAGGCCAGCGATCTGGGCTCGGGCTTCCGCATCGCCATGCGAGATTTGGAGATTCGCGGCGCGGGCGAGTTGCTGGGCGCGCGGCAGCACGGGCACATCGCCGCGGTGGGCTTCGATATGTATGTGCGGCTGCTGGCCCAGGCCGTGGAGGAGCTGCGAGAGCAGGGACATCTTCCCGAGACGGTGGCGGCCATCCAGGGCCTGCTGGCGCCCCTCAGCCCCAGCGTGCAACTGGATTTGCCCCTGGATGCAGGCATTCCCCGGGATTACATCGAGAACGAGGATTTGCGTCTGCAATTGTATCGCCGCATCGCCGGGCTGGGCTCATTGGGCGAGCTGGACGATATGGCCGCGGAGCTGGAAGACCGCTTCGGGCCGCTGCCGGAGATGGCCCAGGATTTGCTCTTCCAGGTGAAGGTGAAGCTGCTGGCCTCGCGGGCGGGCGTCACCGCCATTGGCCGGGATAGCGGGCAGCTTGTGGTGCACAGCCCCGCGGTGGCCCGATTGTCGCGGCTAACCCTGCAACATCACCTGGGCGACCAGGCGCGGGTGGGCTCCCGGGCCATCTGGGTGGCCATCGATGCCGCGGGCGAATGGCGCCAGCGCCTGCTGCACGTGCTGGATATTTTGTCTGCGGGCGTGGGGTGAGGGCAGTAAGACAGTAATCAGTAGGTCAGTAAGCAGTAGGTCAGTAAGCAGTGGGCAGCGGGGGATTAAAGACTGGGGTGCGAGGCAAAGGAGTAAGGCTGTAAGATAGTGGGTGAGGAGAGTGGCGGGAGGGAGCTTGTTACCGGGACAAATTCGAAATCGCTGAATCGGTGGGCTGCGGACAATCCGTAATCGTCTGATGTGTTATAATGTGAAAGTGCGCTCGACTGATGACATCAGGAGGCTTGTCATGGCTGTATCTGTTTTCCCCAGAAAAATACGCTATCTCGTTGACGAACATGGCCATCCCACCGATGTATTGGTGGATTATGAAACATGGCAGGCAGTGATGGATGCCATGGAATTGCTGGAGGACTGGTCTATCGCCCAGGCGTATCTCGAACGCCGCAAAAGCGCAGAGAATCCGGCAGACCTGGGGTTAACGCGCCTGCCTGATTCCTTAGCTGAGGATGACGTGGATGCAGGTTTGGATTGATCCAGATACGCTGAAGGAATTGCAGAAATCGCCGGGGAATGTACGCCAGCGGCTTCACCGTCTGGCTCTGGCCTTGGGCGATGAGCCAAGACCTGCGGGCAGCAAGGCGTTGACGCCTCCAGATTCATGGCCCGCCCATCTGGAGCTACGACGTTTACGCGTGGATTCGTGGCGAATCCTTTATGTAATCGATGCCGAGTGGAAGCTCATCACCATTTTGGCCATACGCAAACGACCTCCGTACGACTACAAAGACCTTCAGGATTTGCTCGATAAGCTGAAGTGACAGGGAGTCATCCTCCATCTGGGAGCGTCGACGATGTGGGCGAATGGCGCGAGCGCCGGCTGTGCGTGCTGGATAGTTTATCTGCGGGCGTGGGGTGAGGCAGTAAGCAGTGAGCAGTGGGTCGATAATCAGCAGTCGGCGGGGAGATTAGAGATTGGAAGATTGCTAGCGGGAGCGCCGCTGCCGCCACTGATAATGATCGTGTTACCGCCACTGGAAGCGGCGCACGGGGCTGGCCTGGCTGACAGGAACGAGTTCGCCCTCGCGGGTCAGGCGCACCAGACGCACCCACCAACGGATTTCGGAAGAGGAGGCGTCCGGGGGCGGGCGCAGCGCGTCATCCAGGCGGATGCTGCTGGCTTTGGTGCGAATAGGCTTGATTTCGGGCAGATGCGGGTCAGCGTAGGCGACGCCCACCTGATACCAGACATCGCCCGGCAGCAGACCGGGAGCCACCCAGCGCAGCAATGGCCCGGTCTCGCCCGCGTAAACGCCGCCATCGGGCGGACTGATGAGCACGGGCGGCTGGATTTTGGGAGCAGGTGTGGCAGTGGCAACGAACTCGGGCGTGGGCGTGATGGTCCCGACCGGAATGATTAACACCTGGCCCACCTGCAATTTGTTGGGATCAGGGATGTCGTTGTTTTCGAGAATAATGGTGGGATCGACCTGAAAACGAATGGCAATGGCCTGAACGGTATCGCCCACTTCGACAGGATAGTTGACCAGGCCAGAAAGCGGCTCGGGCGTGGGCAGCGGCGCATCCGCTTCGTCCGCCGGGATATTCAGCGTCTGGCCAGGCCGCAAAACATCTTTTGTTGTCATATTGTTGGCGGCCAGGAGCACATCCAGATCAATGCCATATTGATTGGCGATGCCGAGATAGGTGTCGCCCTGGCGCACGGTGTGGACGATGGGCGTGGCCGTGGGAACCAATGTGGGCGTGGGCGTGACAGTAGGCGTGGGCGTCTGAGTGGGCGTGCTGGTGGCGGTCGGCGTGATGGTGGGGGTGGATGAAGGCGTCAGAGCGAGAACCTTGCGTTGATCATCCCAACGCCACCACACCATGACCAGGGCGATAATCACCAACGCCAGAGCGATATCCGCCCAGGGGACGCGCAGCCGCAACCGCCGCGGCTGGTCGAACTGGTAGCCGCACATGAAGCATTCTTCGGCTTTGTGGCTGACGGGCGTCCCGCAATTGGGGCATTTTCGGGTTGTCATGAGGTGATTTCTTGGACTGCTGCCTGGCGCTAAACTTGCTTCGTAAATAGAACGCAGATGAAAAAGATAAAATCAGGATAATCTGCGAAAATCTGCGGGCATCAGATGTGTCTGCGTTCCATTTTCATTCGTTATCGACCTGCTATTGCTTTGCGCCTTGGCGGCTTTGCGTGAGATAAGACCGGATTGTATCCCAGAAGAAGAGAACAGCCAAAATCAGCAATGTGGCCAGGGTGATGAGCGCCGAGGCGGTGCGCAAGGGGGTGTTGGTGAAGCGAATCCGCACATCGTGCTCGCCCGCGGGGACGTCCAGGGTGATGAGGGCGTCCGGGCCTTCGGCCCGCGTCGGCGTTGGTTGCCCGTCTATCCACGCCCGCCAGCCCAGATACCAGTAGGTGTAGAATTGCAGGACAACGGGCGTTTGGGCTGTGACTTTGACTTCATCGGCGCCGGCGCCGTGACGAACGCTTTCTACATTGCCCTGGCCTCGGATGATCCCGGCCAGGGGCAGGGGCTCGCCCGCCAGGTAGGCCGCCACCTTGGGCGAGGTCGCGGGTTTATCGTTGGCGAAGGCGGTGCTGCCCCGCATGTCCGGGTAATCCAGCTCGAACTGGATGTCGGCGATGGGGCTTTGGTCTGCCTGGGTCACGGGCGTGTGCTGGGGGCGGGCGTAGCGCCAGGAGCCCAGCAGAATGGCCAGCGCCAGCAGTAGGAGGAGAGGATGAAGAGAGCCGCCTGCGCCTTTGCGCTTTTGCGTGAGGTCGGCGGGCAGCAGCGTCGCCACCGTCCCCGCCGAAACCAGGGTCAGAAACAGGGTGGCCGGGGCCAGAAACCGGAAGGGAAACTGCACCAGCTTGATCATGGGGATCGTATCCCAAAAGGTCTCGCTGGGGGCCAGGGTGGCAAACAGGGCAATGGCGGCGATAGTGACGAATCCAAAATAGAGGCCCGCCCGCGGGGGCCGCTTTTTGATGACCAGGGGCAGCGCGGCCACGCCCAGCGTCAGCAGCCACAGACCGACGGAGAAATTCATGCCGTCATTGGGCCCGGGCAGGGCGAAACCATAGCCCCAGGTGAAGTCGAACCACTGGAAGAGATAGAGGAATTGTTGGGGATAGCGGTAGCTTTCGGCCGGAATCCACTGATCCACCACGATGTATTTGGTTTCGGCGATGACCGGCAGCAGAAAAATGGCGGCCAGCATCCCCCCCAGCAGGCCCGCGGCCAGGGCGTACAGCGTCGCCCGCCACGGCGGCTTGCCCTGCCGTTGCCAATCCAGCAGCAGCCAATAGAGGATGAGCAGCGCCAGCAGCGGCGGCAGCAGCATCAGGGTGACGCTGTGGGTCATGATCAGCAGGCCCAGGCTGAGCGCGGCCAGGGCCACGCGGCGGGCGTCCTGACGCTGCAACACCTGCCAGAAGGCGTCGATGACCCAGGGATAGAGGGCCAGGGCCACGAATTCGGCCAGAGAGCCGCGCACGTAGCTATTGACCAGATGATAGGGCGCGACCATGTAGAGCAGCCCGGCGATAAACGCCGGCCCGACTCCCCACAGGCTGCGAACCAGACGGTACATGCTCACCCCGGCGAAGATAGCCGCCAGCGCCCAGGTGATCTTGACCGCGCCCGCGATGCTGGCTCCGAGCAGGTGAAAGACCTCAGCGATAGCGAAAGCCAGAGGTGCATAGAATGTGAACAGGGGGTAGCCGTAGCCCTGGGAATGATCGGGCGCCCAGCGCGGCCACAGAAAACCGCTGCGGATGCCCTGATCATACTCCACCAGCCAGATCAGGCTATGCCGGGCGTCGTGGGCGTGCAGAAAGTAGCCCGAGGCCAGCAGCGGCGCCAGGATGAAAAGGCTCAGGAGGATGAGCAGAGTGAGAGGAGAACGGAGACGGTTCAAGATTTGGGATTTGGGATTCCGGATTTCGGATTTTTGGATCGTCGGGAAATGAATTAGACGCCCCCGAATTAATCAAGGTAATCATCCAGGAAAAGAATATCCGGGCGGTTGAGTTTGTTACGCCAGCGCCTGTCATTGGTGATGATGGCGTCCGCGCCCGCTTTACGCGCTGTGGCCAGAATGATCGCGTCGGGTGAAGGCAGGCGGGTGCGGGCTCTCATGTGAGCCGACTCGCGCGCAATTTCGATATCCAGCGGCTGGATGACCAAATTGGGAAAGTTGAGCAAATACAGTTCATAATCCCGCATAGCCGCCACATCATCCGCCTGGGCGGGAGCCGTCAGCAGTTCTGTCAGAGTGATGGCGCTCACAACGCCCTTTGTCTGGCCGGACTCAATGCTTTCCAGGACTTCCTTAGCCAATGAGAAATAGCGCGGATGCCTTTCCATCACATAAATGAGGATCATTGTGTCCAGGGTTATCTGCTTATAGCGAGACAGATCATCCCTGAGACGTTTTACTCCTCCCATGATTCACGTTCCTCTCTGAGCCATTGTTCGGTTGGCTGCTGCCAGACATGGGCATGCAGGCCACTCAACTTTTCGGTGAAACTCTTGGGCCGCGGACGCAGATACGCTCGATCGCCATCAATCAAGAAAAGGACTTGATCGTGAGGCTTGATGCCCAACGCCTTACGCACTTCTCTGGGAATGACCATTTGATATTTACTGCTCACCTGAGCTGTTGCTGTCTTCATGATTATCTCCTGGTAGCAAGCTTTTTATTTGTATTTACATTTTATTATATCGACACACAAATGTCAACTTCGTAAAATGAATACAATAATACACTACACTTTCCTGTACCGATAGACGCCCCACCCCAAAAGCAAAACAAGGAGAAAAACGGTAAAGAGAGAAATGGCGTTGCCGATTTTGCGAATGGGTGTGTTCTCGAAGGAGATGCGCAGAAGAGAATCGCCTTCGGGAACGGGGACGCTGAGCAGGCCGTAGGGCGGGCGGGTGTCCTCGGGCGTCAGCGCGAAGCGCTGGCGGACTTCGCCCGTGTCCGGGTCCAGGATGGTGGCGGTCCAGCCGGGATACCATTGGCGATAGAAGGGCACGCGCTGGCCCGGTGCGTCGGTCCATACCCGCACCGTCTCGGAGGCAACCTTATGCTCGCGGGCGTCCACAGCCA
>WGCR01000389.1 GCA_015493675.1 Anaerolineae bacterium | reverse complement strand
TTCCCAACCTGTACGACTATCTCAAAGATAGCGGTTATGCACTCGAACCGCCGTGGCTGGCGCAACAATTGCAGAAAGCCGACGATCCCACCCCCGTCATCGTCACCGCCGCCCTGCAATCCGCCCCGCCCTGCGCCCTGTGCGCCGCCACCCTCGATCTCTTCGTCAGCATTCTCGGCGCCGAGGCCGGCAACCTGGCGCTGAAAGTGCTCTCCACCGGCGGCGTATATCTGGCGGGCGGCATTCCGCCCCGCATCCTGGAGGCGCTTCGGCACGGGCAATTCATGCAAAGCTTTATCCGCAAGGGGCGCTTTGCCGATCGTCTGGTGCGTATGCCGGTCCATGTGGCGCTCAATTCACACACCGCCCTCATCGGCGCCGCCCGCTATGGCTTCGATCTATTGGATGCCTGACCATGCCCATCATCGATCTCTCTCCCGCCATCTCGCCCGAGCTGCCCGTGTGGCCCGGCGATCCCAGAGTGCGCCTGACCCGGCCCGCCAGCCTGGAAGCGGGCGACGCGTTCACCCTCACCGAGCTGGCCATGAGTGCGCACACCGGCTCGCATGTGGATGCGCCCGCGCATTATGTGCGCGGGGGCGCGGGCGTGGACGCCCTGCCGCTGGAAGCGTTGATAGGTCCGGCTCTGGTAGTGGATATGGGCGACGCTGACGTCATCACCGCGGGCGTGCTGGCCCGATTGAGCATCCCGCCCGGAACCGCGCGGCTGCTCTTCCGCACCCGCAACAGCGCCCGCGGGCTCATGGCTTCCCCCCAATTCCACACCGATTTCACAGCCATCGCCGAGGATGGGGCCGAGTGGCTGGTGGCGCAGGGCGTGCAGTTAGTGGGGATCGATTACTACTCGATTGCCCCGTATGACGATCTCGCTCCCACCCACCAGATATTGCTGCGGGCGGGCGTGGTCATTGTCGAGGGATTGAACATGATAGCGGTGCAGCCGGGTGCGTACGACTTCATCTGCCTGCCCCCCAAACTGAAAGATGCGGACGGCGCGCCAGCCCGGGCGATTCTCATTACGAAAGAGCCCTAAAACCATCATGCTGATCGACGAAAAGACAGCGGTTCTTTTGAATTTCAGGGGGTGAGATGCCGGGCGGATTGCGAATCCGCCCTGGGAGATATCTGCTTCCAGCCGGATTCGCAATCCGGCGGGTCTGGTAAATCCAATACCCCCTGAAATCCAGTTGAGCCAAGACAGCTTACAGGGAGATAAAACATGAGCAAACGAAAACGCAAATTGAAGAGAAAGAAAGGCCGCCCCAAAACAAAGCCCCTGACTCCTGTCCAAATCGTGGAGTACGAGATCACATTTGAGCCGATAGGGGAGCCTGAATACGATCGTCTGCCAGAATCTGTCAAAACAAGGATTGATGAGCTGTATGGTGAGATTCAAAATAATCCCCAGGAAGTCATTCCCGAATTGCTTGAGTTGAAGAAGAAACATCCAGACGTGCCGCAAATATACAACTATCTGGCAGTCGCGTATTCGCTGATCGGAGATGACGAGAAGTCTGATGCCATTATCGACGAGATTCTTCAAAAAAAGCCAAGTTATCTGTTCGCCCGTCTCAACAAAGCGCAACGCTATTTGGCAAAAAAGGAATATGAAAAGATCCCCGAGCTCTTTGATCATAAGTTTGATCTGAAATTATTGTACCCCCATCGAAACACATTTCATATATCGGAAGTGGCAAATTTTATGGGGATCATGGGATTATATTTTGCCAGAACCAATCAACGTGAAATAGCGAAAAAATACAATGAAATTCTGCAACAGCTTGATCCCGATTACCCAATTGCGAAAATATTAAATCGCGAGTTAAACCCACCGGCCATTTTGCAGATATTGAAAAGGCTGGCAGGTGAAAACCTGGATGAATAGCTACGATTGCCGCCCAATCCCACTCACATTTGAGGCTCAACCGGATTCTATGGGGTTTCCAGACCTCCGGGAGGTGGACGAGCAGTTTTCGGCTTGGCCGGGCGGTTGTTGTCCACCTCCCGGAGGTCAAAAAGCAGTCAATCCCCTGAAATCCAAAAGAGCCATATTTTAAGGCGTTTGACAGGGAGTGACTTCGCGCCTTGCATCGTAAAACACCCTTTCCAACTTTCCCCTGATGTCTCGACGCGACGCCGCTCTCTTCATCACTCTCTCCGCTATCTGGGGCTCCTCCTTCCTCTTCATCAAACTGGGATTGCTGGGGGGCATGGGCCCGCTGACGCTGGTAATGCTGCGTTTGCTATTCGGCTCGGCTGCCATGGCCTTGCTGGCCTGGAAACTGGGGGAGCATCTACCTCGCAGCGGGCGTGTCCTGGGCATCATCTTCCTGGTGGCATTGGTCAATAACACCTTGCCCTTCTCGCTCATCACCTGGGGCGAACAATACATTCCCTCGGGCCTGGCCGCTATTCTCAACAGCTCCGTGCCCCTGTTTGCAGTGGTCATTTCCCACTTTGCCCTCAGCGACGAGCGTTTTTCATGGAGCCGGGTGGCGGGCGTGACGGTGGGGTTCATGGGCGTCGCCATCCTTTTTGCGCCCGATCTGTTTACGCAGGGGTTCAGTGGTGCAGTCATCGGGCAACTGGCCATCATTCTCGCATCGCTGGGCTATGCCATTGGGTCGGTGACGGTCCGCAAATATCTGCGCGGCGTGCCCTCGGCCACGCTTTCGGCTCTGCAATTGGGCTTTGCCCTGCTGTGGGTGACGCTGCCGGCGCTGCTTTGGGAGAAGCCGTGGACCATGCAGCCCACGGCTCTCGCCTGGTTCTCGGCCCTGTGGCTGGGATTGCTGGGCACGGGCCTGGCCTATCTTTTCTTCTTTCAGCTCATCAAATCCATAGGGGCCACGCCAACCACCATGGTCACTTATGTCATCCCGGTTTTTGCGGTGATTTTTGGCGTGATCTTTCTGGATGAGCGACTGTACTGGGCGCAACTGGGCGCGCTGGCGCTGATCTTCACGGGCGTGTGGTTGGTCAATCGACGGTGATCGCGGGCAGGGTCGGTGTGGCCACACCCCAGCGCTGGGGCTGCTGTGGGACGATGGCGGGGCCGCGAACCGGGGTGGGATCAACTGAAAGCTCCTCATTCAGAGCTTCGCTCAGGGTTATCTGATAACGACAAAACAGGTCCGCGTCCTCCACCATCTGCGCATCGCCCGTCAACGCCGCCATCTCCCGCAAATCAGATTCCATCTGCCGGGCCAGGTCCCGGGCCTCGGCGTAACGCCCGTCCGTAAACAGAAAATCGATACGCTTCAACGCCCGGGCCGATTGCACGATGGCGGCATTGCGCCGCACCTCGACATCAGCCAAGGGATCGGCGTCAGCCGCGCCCGGCGCCACGGTCACCGTGCGGGTTTCGCTGCGCTGGCGTTGACCGAACACATCGGTGTAGGTGAGGGTGATGCGGGCCACAGTCACAGGTTTCCGCACCGTTCGCATCTGGAACAGGGCCAACAGCGCCTGACTGTCGCCAACGCCCATATCCATCATCTGCACCTGGACGCCGCGGGCTGGCGGCTGTTCTTCATAGCCCACCACATAAGTCAAATCGCCAGCTTCCGACGCCAGTGTTATCGTGATGTCGCGGGCGATTTTCTCCACCAGACCATCAGCTTCCTCCCGAAACACCCGATCCATCTCCTGCCAGGAGTCGATAAAATGATAAGCGCCATGCCCCTGCTGAGCCAGCGTGTGCAGCAGGTTGTCATCCAGACTCACGCCCAGACCGATGGTGGAGAGATAGATGCCGCGATCATTGTAGGCCCTGGCATCCTCGGCAATGCGTCGGGGATCGGTCACGCCGCGATTGGCGATGCCGTCGGTGAGCAGCAACACGCGGTTGTTGCGACGGATGTCGAAATTCTTTTCCACCTCGGCAAAACCCAGCATCAGGCCGGCGTGCAGGTTGGTCCAGCCCTGCGGCTGCAAACGCTGAATCGTCTCCCGAATCCAACTGCCGTCCCCCACAGGCTGGGCGGGTAACAGCACTTCGGCCTGATCGCTGTAAGCGACGATGGAAACGATGTCGTCGGGCCGCAGACTGTGCAGGAAGACCTCCAGTGACTGCTTGAGATACGACATTTTGTCGGTTTCGCCCATGGAGCCGCTCCTGTCCAGCACCAGGGCCAGATTCAGGGGCGTACGCCGTCCTGCATCCGGTTGAGCCGCCTGCAGGCCCACCTGCACCCAGACCTTGCCGTTCTCAGGCGCCACCAGCGTGTTGCCCACCCGCACATCCAGGGCCAGAGGCTCGCCCGATGTCGGCTCGGGAAAACGCTGATCGTAATAATTGAGATACTCGGCCACCCGCACATCCTCAGCGGGCACGATGTAGCCGCGATTGATAAGGCCGCGGCTGCGGGCCTTGGAAGCCTGCATGGTTCCGCCGCAAGCGCTGGACAGCGCCGCCAGCAGGACAAACAGCAT
>WGCR01000388.1 GCA_015493675.1 Anaerolineae bacterium | reverse complement strand
GTCGGGGGCGTCGGCCAGCGCCGGGGGCGGTGCATACGCGGGCGTCAGCAAAAAAAAGAGCAGCGCCAGACTGAGGCCCGCTGGCCATAGCGTCAGACCTGCGGCCGTCCATTTCCAAAAACGCCGGGCCAGGTGCATCCATCCCTGGGCCAGGGTCCAGGCCGCAAGGGGCAGAGTCGCCATCAAGTAACGTCCCCGCAGATAGGCGCTATCATGCAGCAATTCCCGCATCAGTGGAAAACTGATCGCGGCGAAGAGGAAGAGCGCCAGGAAAATGAGCAGCCGTCTGGCCCGGTCAGCTTCGCTGCTTCTCAGCCACAGCGCAAGCCCGATGAGCCCCACCAGAATGAGTGCGGCCCAGACGCCGTACACCCAGCGGTCGGGGGAAAGATTGCCCCAGCCAAAGGAGACCCAGTAGGTTTGGAAACCGCTGCGCAGGGCCAGGGGCAGTGAGGTCCAATCGATGTTCAGGCCGCCATTTTGCAGGCCGGTGATGAGGGATTGCTGGGAGACCGGATCCCGGGGTATCCACACGCCGGTGAGCTGAAAATTGCGCCATAGCCATCCCCCCACAGACAGGAGCATGACGCCCGCAAAGAGCAGAAAGCTGATGAGAAGCTGACGGGCCATCTGGCCGTTGCGCCGGTGTCGCCATGCGCCCCATACAAACGCGACGATGGCCAGGGGAACGACGGCCAGGGCCAGATATTTGGTAAGGATAGCCAGTCCCGCCACCAGGGAGACGTAGAGGACAAGCCGGGGCCGCGGGCCTTCCTCGATAAGGCGCAGGGAGAGGAGCAGCAACAGAGGCTCCAGCAAAATGACCAGGATGTCGTTGGTGATGACTGCGCTGAGGAAGATGAACTGGGGGGCGAAGGCCTGAATGGCTGTGCCGACGAGCGCGATTTCGGGGCGATGGGGACTGAGATAACGGATGAGCCAGAAGGTGACCCACAGGGCAAGCAGGCTGATGAGT
This sequence comes from Anaerolineae bacterium, assembly GCA_015493675.1. Lineage (GTDB taxonomy): Bacteria > Chloroflexota > Anaerolineae > J102 > J102 > M2005. The sequence goes on along the minus strand of WGCR01000388.1, from coordinate 5,034 downwards.
ATCGAGACGAATCGCCCCAGATGCAGGGCGAGAATGGTTCCCCGCCAGGGAAAGCCCTCGATGGCCGGATCGTGCACAGCCATATTGAGGCCCGTTTGCGCGTTCTCGCCGCTGATGTAGGGATTGATCTGGGGGGTGTAGTCGTCCTGGGTGTCGATGAAGCGCATGGGCGCAGCGGTCAGCAGGTAGTAAAGGGGCGGCTGACTGGCTTCATCGAACTCGAATTCGGTGGTGAGACGCTGGCCAGGATCGGGCAGCGAGCGGGTTTCGGCCACGTACGCGGCGTAGCGATAATGCGCCCACTCGTCATGCGCCTCCCAGGGAGGGATCACCAGGCTGTAGAACAACGCCAGCAGCAGATGTCCCAATAAAATAAGCCCCAGCCATTGGCGCGTGTTCACATGACTGCGCAGGCTGCGGGCCCGGGGGAAAAACGGAATGGAAGAAGTCACAATGCTGCGGGATTGTCCGGGGAAACGGATGCCAAGGTGGTGGTGAGATTCTGGACGGATTGCGAATCCGCCCTTAGAGCTATCAGCTTCCAGCCGGATTCGCAATCCGGCGGGTTTTGCAAAGCCAATACCCTCTCAATCCAAAAGAACCTCTTTTTCCAGGGGTTAATTATAGCACGTTCAGCACATTTTTGAAGATCGTCTCCATCTGCACTGTGGTGTGACGCCAGGTGTAGCCTTGCTGCACCCGGGCCCGAAGCTGCCCGCCGCGGCTTCGAAGCTCCGGCAGCCGCTCCAGGGCTTGCTCGATGGCCCGGGCCAGATCGTCGGGAGTGGCCGCGGCGTACAGGCCCAGCTCGCCCAGATATTGGCGATGTGCGGGGGTGTCGGTGGCGACCACGGGCAGGGCCATGCTCATGTAGGGCAACAATTTGCCGCTGCCCTCGGTGGTGGCCAATTTGGGAGCAACGGCAAGATCGCCCAGGGCCAGATAGCGGGGAGCCTGTTGGTAGGGCGCGGGCCCGGTAAAATGCACCTGTTCGCCCACGCCCAGGCTGGCGGCCATGCGCCGGTAGTGCGCCACGTGGGGAAAGCCCATGATCAGGAATTGTATGCGGCGGGGGAGACGGGCGATGGCTTGCAGGAGCAGATCGATGCCCTGATAGGGAGCCAGCAGGCCCAGATAGACCACCGTGGGAAGATCGGGATCCAGCCCCAGGGCGCGGGCCAGGTCGGGGTCTGCGGGCTGGGGATGAAACAGTCCGGGATTAACCGCGTCGGGGATGTGGTGGAGACGGGCGGGGAGGACGTCCCGGGCGCTGAGTTCCTGCATGGCCCGGCGGGTGGAGGTCAGGATAATCTGCGGCTGTCGGTCCAACCAATGTTCCAACCGCCGCAGGTGGGGCAGCCAGAAACTTTCCGGGCGCAAGAACTGATGGGCGATCATCTCGGCGGTAAGCGAGCCCTGATAGTCGAAGCTGAGTGGGACGCGTAGCGTCCTGGCCAGGAACCAGCCGATAAGAGCGCCTTCGTGCAGATAGGCGTGGATGATGTGGGGGCGAAAACGCAGGGCGGCTGCGGCCGCGGTGGGCGCCAAAATAGCATCCAGGATGAGTTTGCGCCGCGAGGAGCCCACAGGAATGTGACGCAGGCCCGGCAGCGGCGCCCGCACCACCTCCACCCCCGGCGCATCGCGTCCCACCGGGTAGGTGACCAAACGAATGACATGTCCGCGGGCCAGCAAGCCGCTCAGTTGGCCCATGATGCGCACGTGGCAGCCATAGTCGTTATAAAACGCGGTGGGGGCGATGGCAAGGATGCGCATGGTGGGTCTCGAAAATAAACGCCGCCCCGATGGCAAACCACCGGGGCGGCGCGATGCCAGGAAAAAGCAGATTGCTATGGGTTGAAGACAATGGGCAGGTATAGCGAACGGGGCGTGGGAGTGGGCGTGGGCGTTGCAGACAGATCGTATTGTACAATCAACTGCGGACGCAAATCTGGGTTCCAGTAGGAAGAGGAAGCCAGGGCGTAAGCCACGGGGTCCTGGCTATCGCCGCGCAGGATGACGCCATCGTTGGGAGCCTGCTGGTCGAGCCACGCTTGCGCCAACGCGGTTATATCCACCGTGTGCGTCTGCCCCACGGCGTTTATCTCCAGGGTGGCCAGGGGATCGGGCGAGCGGTCGCTGGTTGTGTCATTGGCTCCGGGCGCGCCCCAGGTTGCGTCCTGAGCGGCCTGGTTCCAGGTCGTCTCATTGCAGCGCCACGCCCGTTTCAGCGCATACACGCCCATCTGCAAGGGGTGCTCGTTGCTGCGCTCCAACACATGGAACTTCAGTTGGGCGCTGGTGATGGTGGCCTCATTGGGCAAATAACCCCGCAGATCGAATTTGAGCAAGGAGGATTGCACGTCCGGGGCGCGTACGTCCAATTGACCACAGTGATTTTCGTTGGGATGCCAGGCGTCGATGACCGCTTCGGAGAGGCCTGTATAATCCTCATATCCCTGCCGCAGGACGATCTCATTCCCCACCAGCATAATCTGCCCCAGGTCGTGCAAGTCGGACATAAAGGGATGAGTGCTCTGCCAGAAGAGGTAGCTGTCCCAATCGCCGCCATCATCATCGTCGTGCAGGGTCCAGTCGAAGCCCATGCGCACGCCATCCTGCCACTGCGGCGCGGCCAGCGTCTGTCGGGGGATGGCAATCTCCATATTCCAGCCGCCAGGCACAGCTTTGGTGACCACAGTCAGACTGGCAATGGGAGCGCCCCAATCGGTAACGCGGCCATCCACGTTCAGGGTGATCTTATGATCGTCAGCGCCTTTTTGATCATCGCGGGCCGCGTCGAAACCTAACTCCACGACATCATCCCGCCAGACATCGGCGCTATCGGCCACGATGTGATCATCTGTCACAGCCAGGGCAATGTACAGGTTCTGATCATCCCACAACATGCGGAGAGATCCGCTGAGATCATCCAGGGAGGGAATGCTGCGGGGAGCGACGTAGCTGGCGGTGTTGGCATTGAGCAACACTTCGCCCCCGGTGGGCCAATCCTCCAGGCTGCCGTCGATGGTCGGAGGGGAGGCGACGGGAAAGGCGCGCACCAGGCCCGGGCTGACGGGCGCGCCCGCACCGGTCAGCCTGTAACGCCAGATGCTGTCTCCCGCCGAAAGGACATAGCCCGAGGCGATGGTCGTCAGGTCCTGTTCGTCGATGCCTGTGTATGCGATATCCCAGGCGTTGCCGGCATTCTGCGTCACGGCTCTGTGATTCTCGGCGGTGATTACGCCCTGAGTATCGCTAAGGGCCAGGACGCTGCCGCCACGTCCGCCGCCTTGGCGCTGCTTGCGCCAGGTGGCGCCGGCGTCGCTGCTGCGCAGGATGACCATATCATCCCCCACAATCCAGCCGCTGGTCTGGCCCGGGGCAAAGTCAACGGCCCGCAGGTCGCGAGTCACGCCTGCACCCACCAGGCCCCACGAAGCGCCGCCATCAACACTGCGCACGATAGTGCCATTATCGCCCACGACGATGATGGTCTGCGCATCAACCCATGTGACGTCATTGAGATGCAACGAAGTGTGCGAAGTCGCCTGCGCCCAGGAATCGCCGCCATCGCTAGTCATCAAGATCACGCCGCTATCGCCTACGGCAACGCCTGCCCGCCGCGAAAGGAAAGCAATGGCGTTCAAATCAGGCCCGCTGGCGCGCACCACGCGCCAGTCTGCGCCGCCATTGTCGGAGCGGATAATGCGGCCATGATCCTCAGCCACCCAGATGTGCTGGCCGTCAGGCGAGCTTATGTCGCGCGGGCGGATGCCGTTGAGCGCGTCGGGGATGGATGAGACCTCTTGCCAGATCAAACCCCGATAATCTGTTCTCAGCAACGAGCGTCTGCTCAGCACCAGGGCTGTCGTGGCGTTGACGCCTTCGACGCTTACGGCCGATTGTGGGGAGGATAGTCCCAGTTGTCGCGTCCAGGCTCCGCCGCCATCATCCGACTTCGTGATATAAAGGCCAAACCCATAGATGTGATAACCGTTCGCGTCATCTTCGCCGCGCCCCGCCACCCACACCTTGCCGGAGGGTGAAATCGCCACGGTTTCGGAGGCGGGCAGATCACAGTTGACGCATGCCCAGGTCACGCCGCCATCCCCGGTATGAAACAGCCGCCCATGAAAATACTGCTCTGTACGAGTGATACGCTCGATGCGATCCAGCGCCCAGCCTTCGGTGGGGCTGGTAAAAACGATTTGTTTGCCATAATAGTGGAACCCATTGCTGGGATGAAAGTCGGAAATTTGAGCCCAGGTGGAGCCGCCATCTGTGGTGGCCAGCACCTCGCCCCCGTATGTGAGAATCCAACCGTGGGTGGCGTCGGCAAAGTCGAAGCTGTCCACATAATGCCCCGACATCTGCTGTTGCCATGTGACTCCGCCATCCTCCGTCTTCCACAGCCCGCCAAAATCTCCAGGTCTGGAAGCATGTTGCTGAGCCGCCACCCATCCCACTTGATCTGTCAGGAACTTCACCTGCACGACCTGGGCCAGGGGATTGCCCGAGATAGCGGGAAGATTGGTGATCTTTTGCCAGGATTGACCGCCGTTGGTTGTCTTCAGCAGGACGCCCCCCTCCCCTGCCGCCCATCCGTGGACGGCGTCGGTAAAGAAGATGTCCAGCAGCGCTTCGTTCGTCGCCGAAGGCTGCCGCAGCCACGAGGCGCCGCCGTTGGCGGTGTGGAGGATAACGCCGTCGCGGCCCGCAACCCATCCTTGCGAAGCATCGATAAAAGTGATCGCATGCAGATCGCTGGTGGTGGATGAGGTTTGCAACGTCCAGGAGCCGCCGCCATTTGCAGAAGCCACAATCACTCCGGCATCGCCCACAGCCCAGGTGTGAGCGTCATCAATAGCGATGATATCGGAGAAACTGAGATCGAACACATTATTGCTGTAAGTGAAATCACTTTGCAGCGGAGCGGCGGCAACCCTCTGAGCATTGCCCCAAACGCCCCATCCGGCCAGGAGAAAAATCGCCCCCAGGCATCCCAAAAAGGTGAGAAAAAGACGGTGCTTT
>WGCR01000387.1 GCA_015493675.1 Anaerolineae bacterium | reverse complement strand
GGGCTGTGGGGGATAACTGGAGTATAGCATTCTCACCGATGCGTTGCAAAACACTCTGGAGAAGAAGACATTTCAAAGTTGGGGTGCGCTGGTCCGCTGAAGTTGCATACTTTGCCTGCAATTCCAGGGGGCGTATAGGTCTGTTCTCATGAAATTGGGGCAAAGTTCCAGGACGGGAATGCTTCCTGTGGAAAGATGCGTGCATCGTCAGGATGTCAGATTCCCGTCAAGCGCTTGTCTGGGGTGAGTCTGGCAATTTGGGTGAAAGATGGTATGATAATGATACCGAATTATCCCAGCCCTATTCATCCGAAGGAGCAGTCATCATGAACATTGATATTTATTTTTGGGGATGGCTAATCCTGGCCCTGGTTTTCTTTGTTGGCGAATTGTTGACGGTTGGCTTTTTTTTGGTTGCTTTTGGCATCGGCGCAGTGCTGGCCGCGTTGGCGGCTATCTTTGGATTGAGCATTGTCTGGCAATTGATTATTTTCATCGTGGCCTCCCTGTTGGTCGTTCTTTCGCTGCGACGGTTCGCTGATAGCGTTTCGCCTGTTAATCAGCCCGCCCAGGTGGGCATCGATCGCGTGCTGGGCAAAAAAGCCGTGGTGATCGAACCCATCGACGCCATCAATGGCACGGGCATTGTACGCGTGGATGCGGAGGAGTGGCGGGCTATTCCCGAAAACGAAGCGCTGATTATTCCCGAAAAAAGCGCTGTCGAAGTGTTGTCGGTCAAGGGAACGCGCTTGGTGGTGCGCCCGTTGTCGACCGCAGTTGATTCTGAAGGTCTTTGATCTTTTCTCTGCCTGACCTGATTGGAGGTATAAAATGGGCACAGCTTTAGCGATTCTTTTTTTCCTTTTCCTGGCGATTTTCGTTCTGATTGTCGCTGGTCTGAGCATTCGCATCGTCTCGCCTTTTGAGAAGGGCGTGGTGGAGCGCCTGGGGCGGTACATCCGCACCGCTAATCCAGGCTTGACCATCATCGTCCCTTTCATCGACAAGATGCGTAAGGTGGACATGCGCGAGCAGGTCGTGGATGTGCCGCCTCAGGAAGTCATCACCAAGGACAATGTGGTGGTGACTGTGGATGCTATCGTTTTCTACGAGGCCACCGATCCGGTCAAACTGGTCTACAACGTGGCGAATTTCTTTATGGCGGCCACCAAACTGGCCCAAACCAGCTTGCGTAATGTCATTGGCGAGATGGAGCTTGACGGGGCGTTGACTTCTCGCGAGGTCATCAATGACAAGCTGCGCGAAGTGCTGGATGACGCCACGGATAAATGGGGCGTGCGTGTGGTGCGCGTGGAGCTGAAACGCATTGATCCGCCCGCAGATGTAACGCAGGCCATGCACCGGCAGATGAAGGCTGAGCGAGAGAAGCGGGCCAATATCCTCGAAGCCGAAGGCTTCCGGCAGGCCAAAATTCTGGAGGCGGAAGGCCAGAAGCAATCCCAGATTTTACATGCCGAAGGTGAGGCCCAGGCGGTGCGCCGTGTGGCCGACGCCCAGCGTTTCAAGCTGGAGATCGAGGCCCAGGGCCAGGCTGTGGCCGTGCAGCGGGTGTTCGATGCTATCAAGGCTGCTGAGCCCGATGATAAGCTCATCGCAATTCGCTATCTCGATACGCTTCAGAAGATGGCGGATGGCCAATCGACCAAGATATACTTGCCCTACGAGGCCACGGGCGTGTTGGGCGCTTTGGGTGGCATTGGCGATCTGTTCAAGGACAAGAAGGCTGACGAGTAATGAGGAGGTGCGACGCACTTGCGAAGTGCGTCGCACCTAAAGTTATGTCCTCCCTTACGCTCGATTCCCTCCGCGCCTATCTACTCGCGAAAAAGGGCGCCACAGAGGAAACGCCTTTCGGGCCCGACGCACTGGTGTTCAAGATCATGGGCAAGATGTTCGCCCTGTTGGCCTGGCAAAGTGATCCGCTGCGTATCACCCTGAAATGCGATCCTGACGACGCCCTGGCCCTGCGCCAGCAATATGCCGCGGTGCAGCCCGGCTATTACATGAACAAGCAGCACTGGAACACCGTCACCCTGGATGGCAGCATTCCCGAAGCAGATGCCATGAGCGGCTGCACGCCGATGAGGAATGAAAATGGAACGCAGACACATCTGATGCCCGCAGATTCTCGCAGATTATCCTGATTTTATCTGTTTTTATCTGCGTAGATCGGCTTTTTCTGCGTCATCTGCGTTCTATTTACGGAACAG
>WGCR01000386.1 GCA_015493675.1 Anaerolineae bacterium | reverse complement strand
GGCCTCTTCATCCTGCACCTCCACCTGGATGAAAGCGATAACGGCATCGGTGACATCGCCCGAGTGAGCAGGCGGGGCGTCGGCCAAAGTCTGGCTGAATGGCTGCCAGGAAAAAGAACGGGCAAGAAAGGTAAGGACGCGCATGACATTTGCCTCCAATTTGAGGATAACGTATGATTGCCCTCCATTATAACAATCAGACACTCTTTTACGAATTATCGTAACTGCTAAGGTCGTTTTCGCTTGAATGAACCTGACAGGTTCTTTTGGCAACGATTCAGAGCCTTGTACGCTTCATTGCTGGCTAAAGACTGCACATTCTACCGACAACGTTACGAGAACCTGTCAGGTTTGAGTGGGAAAAGACAACCAACTGGCATACGTTAGCAGTTACGCATTATCCAAAAAACGGCTATTTACGAAACGGGGGGCCTGCTGCTATACTATGAGGGCTTGCAGTCTCCCCACCGCATTCGTTCTGCCATCTTCTCGCCCGTAAAACACTCTCCTCACCATGACCCCAATCAGGGCCAACTGTCTTTTCGCGCCGGCAGATTACCTTTTCGGAGGCTAGCTTATGAATATCCATGCCAGACATGCGCATTCCTCGATGCGAATCATCACGATTCTCGGGATTCTGGCCACAACTCTCATCATCCTGATCTTGGTAAATGGCTGGATTGCTACAACGCGGGTCGGGGCGCAATCCAACACCCCGGAGCCACAAAAAGTCGAAGCGCCCGGCGCCGTTGCGCCTGAATTCAGACCGGGCATCTATGTCTTCTTCGACTGGGGCAATATGGATCCCAACAGCGCCCCCATCACTGGCGGACACATGTCATACACCTGGAAGACCATCGAGACCGCCCCCGGGCAGTACGACTGGAGCTCCCCCGATGGCTGGCTGGACAAAGAAGCCTCCTATAACAAGCCGGCGATCATCGGTTTCCTCTCTTACAACGCCCGTTGCTGCGGAGGGGATGAGGCGCCGCAGTTTCTTTACAAACAACATCCCGATATGCGCGTGATCTGTGAGGATTCCTGGGCCATCCCCAAATACTGGAGCGACGCCTATCTTTCCGAGCTGGAAAAATTCATTACCGAGGCGGGCAGACGCTATGACGGCGATCCCCGCATTTCATTTGTGGAAATCGATGTCGGCATCTATGGCGAAACCAAGCCCGGCAACAATGAGCACCACGACTGTCTGGCCGACGCCGGATTGACCAGCGATAAATGGGTGGACACAGTAGAACGCATCATCGATATCCATCGCCGGGCCTTCAGCAAGACGCCCCTGGTGCTGCAATATGCTCCCGCTTTCGATAATATCAAAGAACGACGCGCATTTACAGATTACGCCGCATCCCGCGGGGTGGGACTCAAACACAATGGCCTTCAGCCCGACGCTGATGCCGTCAATATCGACGATCCCAACTATTCGCTCTACCAGGCCGGACAGTATGATCCCATGTACAAATGGTGGCAGGATGTTATCATCGGCTGGGAATCCTACGAATCTCAGTATATGACCGGGTTGACCAACACCATGTGGGGCGTTTACAGCGGCCTGGACAAACATGCCGATTATTTCGTTTTCTCCGCAGACCTGGTGAACAAACCTGAGCGGGAAGACATTTTGCGTTTTGCCCTGAAACATCTGGGAAAAACCATCGAAAACAGCCCTTCCGCCTGGGTGGCCATGCGCGAGACCGAATACACATGGTATCCGCAATTCGGCAACTATGATTTCTTCATGGAACAGAATGATGACGTTCCCGGCGGACGCACAGTGCCCATGTGGAACGTCTCCTCCTATCCGGAAGGCCGTTACACCCGTCGCACCGACATTGCCACCCACAATCCCCGCATGTATTTCGACATCGATGACGGGTATCTGCACGACACCCGCGAACGCGTCAAACTGAACATCACCTACTACGATCAGGGGACAGACAGCTTTGAGGTCTATTATGACGCCTGGGACAATGCTAACAAGCTGGCTGGCCGGGTGAAAAAGACCAATTCAGGCCAGTGGAAAACCGTCAGTTGGAAGTTGACCGACGCCCGATTCGGCAACCGCCAGCCGGGCGGCGGCGATCATCCGGGCTCGGATTTGAATATCTATGCCGGCGATGATGGCGATGAGACAATTCACCTGG
>WGCR01000385.1 GCA_015493675.1 Anaerolineae bacterium | reverse complement strand
CCAGGCAACCAGGGCCGCAGAGAGAGAATACGGCGGTTGCGCCCGACGCCGCCGGGGCCGCGGGCGAGAGCTCGGGCGCCCGGGTCAGGACGTTACGATGGGGCGACCACGGGCGGCGGGGCGGGAAAAATCTATGGGGTTGGAAAGGTGCTGGGGAGAGATGATATTGGGTATCGAGATGATTGTAGCAGAGGGGCGGGGCGGAGGCAACCTACTTCCTTTCAGCCTGTCTCTACCCATTCCAATTTCACTCCCTCCTTCCGGGCCAATTCCTCCAGCATCCACACCAACTCCGCCGGCATCTCATTGATCTCCACTCGCCATGATTTCACTTCTCCATGCCTCTTCATCTCCTCGTACAACCCGTTCCGAATGGCCGTGATGGCGACACATTTCTCCGTCGTGTTCATCTGCTCCCAGGGTATGTACAACACTTTCAACCGCGTCCCATCTTTCAAAACCAACGTGGTCCGCATCGTCTGGCGAAGATAGTCATGCAATTCGGGATGCACCGGCTCCAGCCCAGGGGGAATCAGAGCCTTGGGCACATAATAAGGCGCACAAACACGCACCTTCATCCCCTGCGCTGCAAAATACTCCCGCACCTCTTTCCGCACGCGGCGCATCTCCCCCTGACTGCTGGCCAACAGGTTGCGGGTTAGCTGCACAAACACCCCGCCATCGGGCAACGATGCTATCCGATAAGCCGGAATCCCTCGCAGCAGCTTCTCACCATAATGCGCCACATAGGCCGGACTGAAAAAGGTGACCCAGGGCAGACGCGAAAACCGCAATTTGTCGATCTCGCCAAAATCATAATCGCAACGCCAGGGGTTATCTATCCATCCCAGTTTGGGCTGGATGATGGGATAAAGTCGGCGGGCCAGAGGGAGAAGAAATTGGGCGAAAGGTTCGAGCAAATGGCGATCCGACTGCAAAAGCAAAAAAGCGCCTATGTGGAATTCATTGTCACTAACAGATATCCCACGCGCCCCGATAGTGCCAAGGATTGGTTTCAAATGTGCAGGCGAAGCAGGAAAACCAACATCCCAACGTCCACTTTCAAACTTCAAAAACTTTTCTTCGAGAATGACGCGTTTCAAATCATGACGGGGCACAGGCTCGCGTCGAATGGTAAAATACAACTCCAGCCCGTGATCCGCGGCCGTCGTGATGGCCTGGACCACCTGGTCCAGGGCCAGAGATTCGATTTGGCGGAAATACACCGTTACATCAAAACCTTCTCGGCTCATGGCGCTCCTACATAGATTAAGTTGATCTCGATATCGGTAAGCCCGCGCTCAGCGAAAGCTTGTCTTAGCTCATCAAGATAAGCCGGACTAATGGGATTTGTCTTGGTGATCCCGAACTCGATGATCACCTTCTGTCGGCCACCATTACTATACCGCATTACTTGTTTAATCAAATTGTTCTGTCTTTTGACCGCAGTCGTTTGCGTCCAATACTTGAACTCCACCACTTCATCGGTCATGAGCACAAAATCATAACGCCCGCCATTTTCGGCTAACACCTCCACGCCTCGCAATGAGCCCGCCTGATACAGTTCGTAGGCTCGTTCCAGTTGCTTTTCATACCCATAGCGATATGGGGGCCATTTGGCGCTGTTCATGGCATTTTCCAGCCGACGCACGCCTCGAAGAATGGCTTCGTCAGCGCCCGAAAAACGTGCAACCCAACTGATGGCTTGCCCCGCGGCCTCTCCGGCCACACCGCCCACCACATCCTCCGGCTCCTGCACCGTACCGTTGACTACATCGGGATTGCGGGAGAGATAGTTGAAGCCCCAATTGACCAGGCGCTGGCCATATTGCTGAGCAACACTCAAAACCTTGCCCAACAGCCCTAACAGGATGACGCCACCTCCACCGCCACCATTGCCACCACCGCCCGGATAATCTTCTTCCCACCGATGCCCGCTCGGGTCTGTGTACCGCAGCGGATTATTGCCCACATAGCTGTACCGGTTCAGGGCCTGCGGGTCGCCCGGGTCCGGCACGATGGTGTCGGGCTGG
>WGCR01000384.1 GCA_015493675.1 Anaerolineae bacterium | reverse complement strand
GTTTCATCGCGGCCTCATAAAGGCGGTTTGCTCGTCAAATTCTCGGGTCTGGATGATCGAAATGCTGTGGAGCCGCTGCGGGGAAAATATCTTTTTGTCGCCCGGGAAGACGCCATGGTCCTGGGCGAAAATGAGTATTATGAGGATGAGTTGGTGGGACTGCGCGTGGAAACGCTGGCTGGCGAATTCCTGGGCGAATTGACCGAGGTGATCTGGACCGGAGCCAACGAGGTGTATGTCGTGCAGGGCCCCCGGGGCGAGGCGCTGCTTCCCGCCATTGCCGAGGTGGTGCAGGAGGTGGATGTGGAAAAGGGCGTGATGCGGGTGACGTTGTTGCCAGGGCTGCTGCCGTAGCGCCAGGTTCCAATCGGGGGCTTTTGTTGTCTTCACGCACTATCACTGCTACAATTATGTCTTGCATATGTTGTTTTTCTTTTTGTAATTGCTAATGTATGACATCTTGTTGTCAACCTGACAGGTTTGTTCAAGCGGAGACAACTTTCGTCATGACTCTTTTTCGCTGATTGCAGCAACCCATTTTGAGAGATTTTCAAGTATCATTGCACGGAAATGATAAGTTGCGCCTGGGCGTTATTTTTGGCGGAGCGGTGATCAGCATTGCCCTGCTGGTGGCGGGCGTCTTGCTTATCCGGGCTGCTTTTTCACCCGTGACGAAGGCTAGAGACATCACCCCCGCGGGGCCGGATGAATTTTTGATCCTGGTCGCTCCCTTCCGGCATGAGGGAGGCGAGCAATATGATTTCGGCGCCGAATTAGCCAACGATTTGCGCCAGACGTCTCATTATCAGGGCGCTTATCGCGTGGAAAATCTGGACTACGCCCCGCCGGAGAAGGATATTCCCAAACTGGCCCAGACTTATCGCGCCCGGGTCATTGTCACCGGCGTGTATGATGAGAGGAATATCGACGCCTGGGTCTACTTCATTCCGCCCGACGCATTGCCGCCTCTGGCATCGGATAGCGAGGGGCGGTCGTTGCTCATTTCTGATTTTGCGCCCGTCCGCTATCATATTTATGCGCCGCGCGGCCTGGGGCATCCCCTGCAATATCTGCAATACTGGATTATCGGCCAGACGCATTTTTGGCGGGGCGAGTATGATGAGGCGCTGAGCGCATTCGAGTTATCGCAACGCCTGTTGCCCACTGTGACGCCGGTGGATCGGCGGACAGAGATGGATCGCTTTGTTTCGTCGCTGTTGTGGGCCCAGGGTTACATTACCGGCCCTGTCCAGGCGGATTGGCCCGCTGCCCGGGATTTCTTCTATCGCTCCGTGACGCTGGATCCGCATTCTCTGGCCGCGGTTTTGGGATTGGCCGCCTCGCTGGCTCAGCTCAATGAGCCGGATCGGGCCGTTGATATCCTGCAAGCGGCATTGCGGGAGCATCCCAATGCCTGGCAGATTTATTTTGCCCTGGCCGAAATCAAGGCCCAGCAAGGCAAGCGAGATGAGGCGCTGGCTTTGTACGAGCAGGCTATCGGGCTTCTTTCGGTCACGAACCGGCCCGTCGATCAGCAGGCCCTGGCCGATGTCTACTTCAACCGCGGCTACTATTATTACCAGCAAAATGATTTGACTCAGGCCCTGGCCGATTATCAGCAGGCGCTGGCGCTGGGACGCAATGATGTTTATCTACTCAGCAACCTGGGCTGGACCGCCTATCTGCTGGGCGATTATGAAACGGCGGTGGAGGCCAGCAGCAAGGCGGCGGAGCTGGCGTCCAATCGGCCCGATTTAGCCTTCAACAAAGCCTTGCATTTATTGGCCGCCGGGCGTTATGATGAAGCGCGTCAGGCTTATGATGAGGCCATTCAGTTGACGTTGCAGTATGATGATGCGCTGGTGCGCAGCACCTACTTTGGCGTTGCTTATTATGATTTGCAGGAACTTGCCGCCCGTCGTCCCGACTTACAGCCCATCATTTCGGAGATTCAGGAAAAGATCGATATCGCCAATGGCTGAGCGCCAGACATCGGAAAGAACGCGAAGCGTTTTCCACCCCACGGTCGGCGATCCATCTCTGCACCTTGCTTACTTTTTTGATATTTCTTGTAACCATACACCTGCCCTTTCATAGCAAGGCAAAAACCACGAAGACGCGAAGGCGCAAAGACACGAAGGGAAAAAAGAAGGTTTTCTTCGTGTCTTCGAAAAGCTTCGGGCCTTCGTGGCAAAGCGTTGTGTGGGTTACCTATATCGTTACTATTTCTTCAGCTTTGCCGGAATACCTGATTACTGTCACTCTCTAATCCTCTCCCCCGGAGGCTCCCATGCGCAAAAAACATTTCCCCCACCTTCTTATTCTTTTCGGCAGCCTGTTGCTTTTGGCGATGTTAGCGGGATGTCAAAAATCTTCTGAGCAGGCATCGCCCGATGTGACGCCTCTGGCAACCGTGGCTCAGAGCGACGGCGCAATGCCCGCGCCCGCCACGTCTGCGCCCGCCACGTCTGCGCCCGCCACTTTGATGATCAAAACCACTCTGCGCCCGGCCATCGATCCCGCCTGTTTGCAGGATGCAGGGAAATTCGCCCTGGTCAGCGCCCCCCTGCCCGATGAGGGCCTGGAACCGGGCATGACGCATGTTTTCTGTGCAACGGGCGCTCCCGCCGGTGAGACCGTCATCTTCACCCTGAAATCGCCCGATAACCAGGAACAGACTTATCAGATTCCCAGCACGGAACAGGGAACCGCAGCCGTTGCTGTGCTGCCCGTGACCATTGGCGCTGACGCCAAACCTGGCAAATGGACCTTGACGGCTGTCTGGCAGGATCAGAAAGACGCCGTGACATTTGATGTGAAGCCCGCTTCGCAGCCTTTCGTCGTGCTGGCAGGGCCTATTTCCAACAATCCGAGCGTGATTCGCGTGGCGGTTGGCGGACTGGCGCCCGATGCTCTGGCCCGCTTTGCCATTTATCGCATTCAGCCCGGGCAGACCGAAGGCAATGTCGCCACCGCCCGCGGCGAGCTGCTGCTTGAGAGCATGGTGCAGGTGGATGAGCAGGGCCGGGCGGATCTCTCGCTGGATGTGGCGGATCAACCCAGCGGCCCCTATTTGCTGGCGCTTTTGCCTGCGGATGACTCCCAGGAGGTTAGTTCCGTCATCGAATTGCCGGCGCAAGAGCGCACGGCTCTGGCTATCAACGTTCAGCGTCAGGGATCCGAGGCGGTCGCCTCCGAAGAAACAAGCCCGGATGGCGCTCAGGAGTCTTCCACTGCTCCCGTGTCGCAAAATCCGCTCCCCGCGCCGCAATTGACAGAAGCGAGCGGCGGGTTGCCCGAAACAACCACAGTATCTCTGCCCGAGGCGCAACTCCCCCCCTGCACACCCACAGCTTCAGCAACTGTCCAGCTTTGGCCGCAATCGGGCGAGACGGGGCAGTGGTGGTATGGCTGCGCCAGCGGATTCACCCCGAATAAACCGCTGCGGGTGGACGCCACCCTGGGGAACGGCGATGCTATTTCCTTCGATCTCACCAAAACAGATGCTGATGGCGTCAAAACCTTCCGCTGGTACAGTTTGCCCACGGAGGGGAGCGGCAGTTTTTCTGTCACGGTTTCGGATCTGACCGGCAACAAGGCCGACGCCACATGGACGATTTCGCCCGCCACCCATCCGCATCTGCTGATTTACCCCCATGTGGTGATCAAGGACGTGGGCGCCCAACTGGTTTTGACCCAATTCCCCAAACGTTCCAATGTGCAGATGGGCATTTATAAAATCGACAGCGCCGGGACGGCTGCACTGGCCAAAAAATTGACCTTGAAGACAGATAAGCGGGGCGCGGTGCAGCAAGCATTCAGCGCCGTGAATGATCTGGAGCCCGGGACTTACATGGCCGTGGCGCAAAGCGCTCCCGCCTACCAATTCGCGGGCATCGACATCCCCGCTACTGATGTCGAGTTTTTCAGCGTCGGCTCGCCGCTGGATGAAAAGTATGAAGCATACACCCTGTTCGTGGATCGGGGAACCGGAACCCAGGCCGCCGAGGCTGGTGAAAGCGGCCAGACGACGCCCGCTGCGGAATCCACTTCTGCTCCGTCGTCGCAGTCAGGCGCGCCCGCTGCGCTGACGATCCCTGTGGATCACAGCGCTCCGCCCACCTGCCCGGACGCTCAGGCTGGCGCTCCCACCATCTGCATGACGCCCACCAAGGTGCAGCGAGCGACTTACACGTACATGCTCATGCACAATTTCAAGCCCGGAACCAAATTCGTGGTGACGGTCACACCACCCAAAGGCGCGGCGGTCAAATTCTCTGTTCAGGCCAATGATGCGGGTGTGGCCGACGCCCACTGGTACGCCTTGAATGATGAACGACTGGGAACTTACCGGGTGCGCATTCGCGGCGGCAAAGAGCTCTTCACGGGCTCCTTCAAGATCGTGAAGGCCACATCTCCGCACGTGGTCGTGCAACCCCGTTCACCCAAGCCTGGCACGCCCGTCGTCATCAGCATCAGCGGCTTGAAGCCCAAGACGACTTATGTGCTGGCCCGCTATCGCAGTACAGGCGAGGCC
Source organism: Anaerolineae bacterium (assembly GCA_015493675.1). Taxonomy (GTDB): domain Bacteria; phylum Chloroflexota; class Anaerolineae; order J102; family J102; genus M2005. The sequence goes on along the minus strand of WGCR01000384.1, from coordinate 11,704 downwards.
AACGGCCAGATGCAGTTCGAGTTGATAGATACCGTCAAGATGACCACCGGCAAGGGCGGCGGCGCCAAGAAAACCTTCGCCACCAGCGCCGCAGATAGCAACACACTGTTCCTGGCTGCGATTTACGAGCAGGACGGCTCGCAGCCTCTGGCCAAAGAGGTGTATGCGCCGGGCCAGGAATTGTACCTGCGCTACCCCTTCGCCTGGGCCAAAACCGCTCAATAAGATATCTTCATTTTTTTGGAGACCTGGCAAAAGGGGTGACGCGTTTCGCCCCTTTTGCTGTTTTTTCGTGACTCCTAAGCTCCCATCACCACTTTTTGCCACGAAGACACGAAGAAGATGAAGGCACGAAGTATGACTTCACTGAAAAAAGGTTATTTCACCACGGAGACACGGAGGACACGGAGAAAATAGTAGCAGTTCACAGAGAAATTCCTCTCCAAACCTCGCCTTTTTCTTCCTCCGTGCACTCTGTGCCTCCGTGTTGAAGGTTTTTTCAGTATAGCCAAGTATTTTTCTTTATCTTTCCCTTCGTGTTTTCGAAAAACTTTGAGCCTTCGTGGCTTCTTGAGGCTTAAAATCGAGTACGTTGATCGTTACGTTTTTTCTATGGAAGACGAACTGAAATTGCTTCAAAAGCAGATTATGACCTGTCAGCGTTGCCTGTTGGCCGGATACCCCATTCAGGGGCCGCCCATTTTCTCGGGCAACGCTGACGCCCGACTGATGGTGATCGGGCAGGCCCCGGGCAGAGTGGAAGCCGGACAGACCCTGAAGCCGTTCAGCGGCAGCGCCGGCAAGCGTCTCTTTCGCTGGTTCGGGCAGGTGGGCTGGGAGGAGGATGACTTCCGCGCCCGATTTTACATGAGCTCTGTGACCAAATGTTTCCCCGGTCCCAACAAATCGGGGCGGGGAGATCGGGCGCCTTCTCGCAAAGAGCAGCGACTTTGCTCCGATTGGCTGGAGGCGGAGCTGATGTTGGTGGATCCCGAGGTGGTCGTGCCCGTAGGCAAGATGGCCATCGAACGTTTTTTTGGCCGTAACCGCAAGCTGGTCGATATTATTGGCGCCCGATTTCAGATCGATGGTCGGATTGTCGTGCCCCTGCCGCATCCCTCGGGCGCTTCCGCCTGGATTCAGAAACCGGAGCACCAGGCGCTTATCCAGCGGGCGTTGGGACATCTGGCTGAGGTCAGGGAATCGTTGGATTTATGATGGCTGCATGTGTCATGCCAAGGAGCGGCGGCGAAACATCTCCCCGGTCTTCATTACTGTAGCTTCATAGTCTCGACACATAAAGCTTGCGGGCTTTTTTGGTTTTCAGGAGGCTGACTGCCATTTGACCTCCGGGAGGTGGACGAAATCCGCTTGGTCTAGTCAAAAGCTACTCGTCCACCTCCCGGAGGTCGGGATGCCCCTGAATTTCTGTTGAGCCAGCTTCCGTTTACAATCAGACGAATAATAGAACGAAGGTGGTTGAACTGAGAACTTGCATCCTTCGGTTATTGTCGTCGTTTCGCTACGAAATGAAGTTTGTTGGAATGCCGGGCCTTTTGTCTATCCTGATGCGTCTGGGATAAAATGAGATGTTCAGACCGCTGTTGTTCGGGGGCCAATCGTCAGGATGGTCTCTGACAATTGGCTATAAGCCACCGTAATGCCTTATGACGCCCGACGCCTATGCCCGCACCCTGCGGGAGATCTTCGCCCACGTTGATTACAGCCGCAACCGGCAGCATTCGTACGACGCCGAGACCTACAATCTCGACCGGATGCGGGAACTGGTGCGGCGGATGGGCGATCCTCAGGATGCTTTTCCGATTATGCACATCGCTGGCAGCAAGGGCAAGGGCTCTACGTCGGCGATGGCGACAGCGATTATGCAGGCGGCGGGCTATCGCACAGGGCTGTACACTTCGCCCCATCTGCACACCTTTCGCGAGCGTCTGCGCATCGATGGCGAGCTGATCTCCCGCCAGCGGCTCACTGACTTGTGGCGGCAGGCCCGGCCCGAGGTCGAGTCGCTGCCCGGAACCACGACCTTCGAGATTATCACGCTGTTGGCATTTCTGCACTTCGCCGCACCGCCAGTCGATTGGGCGGTGCTGGAAGTGGGGCTGGGCGGGCGCCTGGACGCCACCAATGTGGTGACGCCTTCCGCCTGCGCCATCACAGCTCTCAGCCTGGAACACACCGATCTGCTGGGTGATAACATCGTCGATATTGCCGCCGAGAAGGCGGGCATTATCAAACCCGGCGCGCCGGTGGTCACCGGCCCGCAGCCTCCCGAAGCCATGACCGTCATCCGACAGGCCGCCCGCGAAGCGGGAGCGCCGCTGGTGCGCGTGGGCGCAGACTGGCGCTGGGAGATACGCGAACAGTCGCCTGACGGTTTACAGCTTGACATCTACGGCCCAGATAGTACTATTACAGATGTACACATTCCTCTGACGGGCGCTCATCAGGCTGTCAACGCCACCATTGCTGTGGCTCTGGTGGATGCTTTGAGGACCGCTGGCGTGCATCTCTCTCCCGAGATTATCCGCGAAGGATTGTCGCGCACCTACTGGCCCGGTCGTCTGGAAGTAATATCCCGCCAGCCCTATATTTTGCTGGACAGCGCCCACAACCAGGACAGCGCCACCCGTCTCAAAAACGCCCTGGCCACCTTCCCGCATCAACGTCTCATCCTGCTGTTCGGCGCATCGGCTGATAAAGACATTGCCGGAATGCTGGAAGTGCTGGGCCAGGAAGCGGATGTCATCATTCTCACCCGCAGTTTTCATCCCCGGTCGGCGGATCCCGCCTGGCTGGCGCAGATCGCCCAACCGCGCTTTCCCGGAAAGACCATCCAGACGATTGAGGAGACAACATCAGCGCTGGCGCAGGCGTTGACGCTGACCGGGCCTGATGATCTCATCCTGGTGACCGGCTCCATCTTCGTGGTCGCCGCCATTCGCGAGGCCTGGATTGCCCTGCATCCCCGCGCCTTGCCGCCCGATGATTGGGCCCATTTTTCTGAACCCATCGATGGCCAGTTTACTCCCATGCTGCCCCGTAAACAGAACGCAGAGGACGCAGAAAAAGCTGATCTACGCAGATAAAAAAGATAAAATCAGGATAATCTGCGATAATCTGCGGGCATCAGAGGTTTCTGCGTTCCATTTTCATTCCTCATCGGCGCGCAGCCGCTCATGGCGTCTGTTCCAGACACATTGCACTGCTTGAATTTTCTTTTTTCTCACACTCATTTCCTCCCCATCGATTGAAACACAGCTTTCGCACAGGATTGCTGTTCATCATACACAAAATTATGACCGAAAAGAATCTTGATCCACTGATCCGACGTTTCAACGAGGAATTTCCTTTCCTCAGCGCCGCCATGCGAACCTCCGAACCACCGTTTTCCGATCGCCAGCTCGATGAGGACGATTTGATTCAGGAGTACCCTGTCATCGCCTCGCGCGATATCATTGTCTTCCCCCGCACCGTCGCCCCCATCTTCATCGGGCGGGACATCTCTCGTCGCGCTCTGGAGGCGGCCCAGGATGAAGAGCTGCCGTTGCTGGTGGTGGCGCAACTCGATTCCACCCAGGAAACGCCTCTGGCTGAGGACCTCTACGATATCGGCGGCGAGATCTCAATGGAACGGGTGCTGCGTATGCCCGATGGCACCCAGAGCATCTTTGCCCATGGCGACTATCGGGTGGAGATTCTGGAAGTGCTCCAGGAGCGCCCTTATCTGCGGGTGTTGGGGCGGCGCATCCCCGAGCCGAATGTCTCCTTCGTCGATGATCTGGAGGCTTTGCGCCGGGCGGTGCTGGTCATGTTCGAGAAGGTGATTTTCCTCAGTCAGAACATTCCCGAGGAAGTGCTGGTGGCGGCCATGAATGTGGATCAGCCCGGTTGGCTATCCGATCTTATCGTCTCCTCCCTGCCTATTCCCCTGGAGCGACGCCAGCTCATTCTCGAGACGATTGATCCGCTGGAGCGCCTGCGCAAAACCAGCGTCTTCCTGGCTGAGGAGCTGGATGTGCTGGAGCTGGAGAACCAGATTCATGAGCAGGTGCAGCGGCAAATGGAGGATTCTCAGCGGGAGTATTTCCTGCGAGAGCAGATGCGCGCCATCCAGTCGGAGTTGGGCGAGGGCGATGAGTTTAATCTTGAGATCAGCGAGCTGCGAGAGCGCATCGAGGCGTCGGCCATGCCCGAGGAGGTCAAGGCCAAGGCCAACAAAGAGCTGGGGAGACTCAGCGCCATGCCGCCCATGGCCCCTGAAACCAACATCGTCCGCACCTATCTGGATTGGCTGCTGGATTTGCCCTGGGGCGCTCCCGATAATGGCGATGATATCGACATCGCCCATGCCGAAGCGGTGCTGGAAGCGCATCATTACGGCCTGAAAAAAGCCAAGGAACGCATTCTGGAGCATATCGCCGTACGCAAACTGGCCAAAGATGACATGCGCACGCCCATCCTCTGTTTTGTGGGCCCGCCCGGCACCGGCAAGACCTCCATGGGCAAATCCATCGCCGAGGCCCTGGGGCGCGAGTTCGCGCGCGTCTCGCTGGGCGGCGTGCGCGACGAGGCCGAAATCCGGGGACATCGCCGCACCTACATCGGCGCACTGCCGGGCCGTATCATCCAGACCATGCGCAATGCCGGCGTGGTTAATCCCGTCTTCATGCTGGATGAAGTGGACAAGATGGGGTATGATTTTCGCGGCGATCCCTCGGCCGCCCTGCTGGAGGTGCTGGATCCCGAGCAGAACAATGCGTTCAGCGATCATTATCTGGATGTATCTTACGATCTCAGCCACGTGCTTTTCATCACCACCGCCAACAACCCCTACAAAATCCCGGCGCCGCTGCTGGATCGCATGGAGGTCATCGAATTTCCGGGCTACGCGGATTTCGAGAAGCGTCTCATCGCCCGCAAATTTTTGATTCCGCGCCTGCTGAAAGAGCACGGTTTGCAAAACGCCCATCTCACCCTGACCGACGCCACCCTGGATGAGCTGATTCAGCACTACACCTACGAGGCGGGCGTTCGCAATCTGGAACGGGAGATGGCTTCGGTTTTTCGCAAGCTGGCCCGCAAAGTGGCCGCAGGCCGCAAAATCCGTCATCGCATCACCCCCCAGGTCGTGAACGAACTGTTGGGACCGCCTCGTTACGATGATTACAAGCTGGACATAGAAGATCAGATCGGCGTCGCCACGGGCCTGGCCTGGACCGAGGGCGGCGGCGACGTCATGCAGGTGGAGGCGCTGATTATGCCCGGCAAGGGCAGCTTGATTCTCACCGGGCAATTGGGCGAGGTCATGCAGGAATCTGCCCAGGCCGCCCTCTCTTATGCTCGCAGCCACGCCGAAGATTATGGTTTTGGCGATTTCGATTTCGATAAATACGACATTCATCTTCATTTCCCCGAGGGAACAATTCCCAAGGATGGCCCGTCGGCGGGCGTGACCATTGCCACGGCGCTCATCTCCGTCCTGACCAATCGTCCGGTGAATCACACCGTGGGCATGACGGGGGAAATAACACTGCGCGGGCGAGTGCTGGCCATTGGCGGCCTCAAGGAGAAACTGCTGACCGCCCATCGTAATCACCTGAAAACGGTGATCATCCCCAAACGCAACGAAAAAGATCTGATCGAAGTGCCCAGGCACATCCGCCGGGCGCTCGATATCCGTTTTGCCACCCATTTGGAACAAGTTCTGGCCCTGGCGTTGCGCGCTCCGGCATCTGATGATGCGTCTCTGGAAGCGTCGGACGCCGCGGGCGGTTAATCAACCGGAGCATTGCTCATGTTACGCACCATCCTGGCGATCATTGGCATCATTGTGGCGGCGGCGATTCTGTATTTTGTATTTACTCAGAGAAACAGCTCTTTCACCGAGAGCCAAACGTCTACGCCGTTGAACATCGATCTGCGGAACATCAAACCCGCCCACTGGCGGCCCGTCGAGGAGAAAGATGGGCTGGTAAAAATCAGCCTGGATGGCGACAAGGATATCGAATGGCTGTTTTTATATCGTGATGAGGGCGACACCGGTCAGATCGGCGGCGTCATCTACGACGCCCAGAATCAGCCCAATAGCGCTTCGGACATGGATGCTTTGCATCAGTCCCCCGCCTATCTGATCCCCTATCGTCTGATGCCCGATTATACACGCAGCAAAAGCCACGGTTATCTGGGGGATGAACGCGTCGATTATTGGGCTGTTTTTACCGATCCTGACGCAGCGGCGCCCGAGACGCAGCCTGAAGAGAGCGATGTGCTCACTGGCGATCATCTGCTCGTGCGCGGCATCAATCATAACCGCACGAATCGTTTCGCCATTTTTTGGTGGGTTGATGCGCAAAAAGGATATGATGGCGCCTTGGCCTATACGCCCGGCTGGTTCAGCCTGAACAAAGAGGACCCGGCCGACTGGGCCAAGTGGAAGAACGGTTCCGACGGCAAGAAACAACTCATCGACGAGCTCTGGGCCTGGGAGCCGCAGATGGATCGCTCGAATATCTGCCGGCGCGTGGCCTGGAAGCTGCAAGATGATCCGCAGCTGGGCGCGCCGCAATTTGTGGGCGATTATGAAAACAGTGACCTGGTCTTTTGTCGGGGAGCCAAACCCGAGGAACCTGCATTTCCCGAAGCCCAGGTATTGGCTTATCTGCTGGATAAAAAAAGCAGCCGTTGGCTGGATGATAATGCTCTGGTCTCATTCGACCAGGTCTCTGTACGCGAGATCTCTGCGCCCGACATCGACATTGGCGCCACCGTCGTGGGCGTGCAGGTGGCGTTCATGGCGAATGGCGTGCTGCACAATACGGTCTGGCAGGTAAAGATGGAAGCTCCCCAGAATCTCCAGTCATCGGTCCATTGGCGCATTGTCGACGTTTACCCTCGCTAAAACTCTCCCCTACCCCTGACCATGTCCCCAAAACGATCTGTTTCCCCCACGCCCGACGCCATTCGCACCGCTGTGAAGGAGGGGCCCGGCTCCAAGACCGTGATGCTGGGAGCGAAAGCTTCGGCTCGCAAGATCGCCGAGGCTATGACCGCGCTTGCCAATGCCCATGGCGGTCTCATCATTATGGGCGCCACCAACAGCCGTCGCATTGTCGGCGTCAGCGATTCCGAGATCGCCCGGGAAATGATGGCTTCCGCCGCTCTCATTCCCACACCGCCGTTGATTTTGCCCCTGCCCGAGTTGGTGGAGGTGGACGGCAAAACCCTGTGTGTGGCGCAGGTTCCGCCCGGCTTGCCCCATGTCTACAGCCTGCGCGGGCAATACCTGGTGCGCTCCGGGCGCGACACCCGTCCGCTGATGCCCCACGAGCTGCGCGTGCTGCTGCTCAACCGCAGTGAGGCCAGCTTCGAGTCCCAAACGCCGCGCGGGGCCACGGCGCAGGCGTTGGATGCGGATCGTATTCGCGCCTATCGCGAGCTGCTGGGCCTGCCCGCGAATGAAGACGCCGATGACTTGCTGCTCAGCCGCGGCTGTTTGGCGGAGACAGACAAGGGACTACGTCCCACCATTGCCGGGTTGCTCTTGTTTGGCGGCAACCCCCAACGCTGGCTGCGTTCCGCCGAGATCACCGGCGTGCGTTATGCCGGAGAGACCATGAGTGATGATTTTATCCGCGAGGACATTCGCGGGGTGTTGCCCGATCAAATCCGCCGGGCCGAGGTCTTTGTCACTTCCAACATGCGCCGCGGCATGCGCATCCGCGGCCTTGAGCGAGAGGAAATCCCCGAGTATCCCATCTCGGTGGTGCGGGAGGCCATCGTCAACGCGGTGGCGCATCGGGATTACAGCATTCGCGGGGATAATATCCGCGTGCTGATGTTCAGCGATCGCATGGAGGTATATTCGCCCGGGCGTTTGCCGGGCCATGTCACCCTGGATAATCTGGTGAATGAGCGTTACAGCCGCAACGAGGCTATTGTGCAGGTGCTTTCCGAAATGGGATTTATCGAGCGTCTGGGCTATGGAATCGATCGCATGATCACCGTTTGTGAGCAGGAAGGTCTGCCGCGTCCAGATTTTTCCGAGACCAGCGCCGGTTTCAGGGTGACCATTTATAGCCATGCGCCTTCCCTGGTGGGAGCGGGCCCGCCCGCGAATCTCTACGCCCATCTGCAATTGAATCCCCGCCAGGAAAAAGCAATGGATCATTTACAAAAACAACGCCGCATCACCAATCGTGACTATCAGCTCTTGTGCCCCGACGCCAGTCCCGAAACCCTGCGCCGGGATCTGGCTGATCTGGTGGATAAAGGGCTGGTTCTCAAAATTGGCCAAAAGCGGGCGACCTACTACATTTTGAAATAGCCATTTTCAATAAGACAGGAGTAAAGTCTCATGACGCTTCTCGATACGCTCAATCAAGATCTGAAAACTGCCATGAAATCGGGCGATGAGGTGGGCAAACGCACCTTGCGCAGCCTCAAAACGGCCATCATCCGCGCCCAAAAAGATAGAGATAATCGTCCTCTCAGCGATGATGAGATGGTGGCGGTTTTGCAAAAGCAGGCCAAACAACGCCGCGACAGCATCGAGGCCTATGGGCTGGCGGGACGTGAGGACCTGGTTGCGGAAGAAAGCTCTGAACTTGCAGTGATTGAACGCTATCTGCCGCAGCTCATGAGTGAGGATGAAATCAGGCCCGTCGCCGAGGCCGTGATCGACGAGCTGGGCGCCTCTGGTCCTCGCGATATCGGCCGGGTCATGGGAAAACTCATGTCCCAACTGCGCGGCAAGGCCGATGGCGCCCTGGTGAATCAAGTCGTGCGCGACCTTTTGCTTGAAAAAGGAAACTGATGTAAGTTACTCTATAATCGGATCCACAGGCGCCGGTAATAAAAATTGGCTCTTCTGGATTTCAGGGAGTGAAGTGCCGGGCGGATTCGCAATCCGGCGGGTTTTACAATGCCAATTTCTCCCGAAATCAGAAAGGTCCCTGTTTTCCACTTATCAATCTGATGACCACCCCTCTTCCTCCAGGCCTGGATATTCCCACCCCGGGCCGCGCCAGTTTTTTACAACACTGGAGCCACGATCCGGATCGATGGCGCGCGCGTTTTCGGCTGCTGATTTTTGCCGTCGTGGTGGGGGCGACTATCTTTGCATCCCTGGTGGTGGATTTGCCCGGAGTCGGCAATGTCCATGTCAATGTGGGAGAGGCCAGTCCCAAGACAGTGGTGGCCCCGCGCTCTGTCACCTACAAGAGCGAGGTGTTGACGCAGGAGGCCCAGGAACAGGCCCGCCAAAATGTACAGCCCATCTACAATGTCCCCGAATCGCGTGTTGCCCGCAGGCAGGTGGCTCGCGCGAAGGAGGTGACCGATTACATCGACATGGTGCGGAATGATCCCTACGCCTCCCGCGAGCAGAAGATCGCCTGGCTGCAAGCCATTCCCGATCTTTCTTTGAGTGAGGGGCAGGCCCAGAATATCCTCGATCTCAGTGATGACGCCTGGCAGGCTGTCACCAAGGAAGCGTTCCGCATTCTCAGCATCATCATGCGGCGGGAGATTCGAGAGGGAGAGGTCGCCAAAGCGCAGCGCGCGGTTCCCTCCATGATCTCGCTGGACCTCAATGACAGGCAGGCCGATGTGGTGCAGTCGCTGGTGGACGGGCTGATCACAGCCAATACTTTTTATAACGAAGAACAAACGCAAAATGCGCGGGATGCGGCGGCGCAGGCGGTGCAACCTATCAACCGCACCATTGCCGCGGGAGAGACCATCCTGCGGGAAGGCGATACAGTGACCGCCCTTGATATCGAGGCCCTGGGCGCTTTGGGGCTTTTGCAGCCGCAACGCACCTGGCGGGACTATCTTTCCGCTCTCATTATGGCGTTGATTCTGGACGGGCTTCTGATTGTCTTCACCACGTTTCGGCGGCGTAATTTTTGGTCGGAGACATTGCCGGTTTTGCTACTGGGCGTTATTTTCAGCGGCTTTGTCGTCACGGCCAAAGTGATGCTGCCCATGCACACGCTGTTGCCCTATCTTTTCCCGCTGGCGAGCATGGCCATGCTCATCGGTTCGCTGGTGGATACGCCCATTGCCGTGCTTGCCACAGCCATTTTGTCATTGTTGGTGGGGCAGTATATCGGCGCCGGGGACGAGGTCATGGTTTATTTGTTTTTGGGCGGCGTCACGGGCGCTCTGGCTCTGGGCAAAGCCGAGCGGCTCAACAGTTTTGTGCGGGCCGGGTTGTGGGTGATTGCCATCAACCTGCTGATCTTGCTTGCTTTCCGACTGCCGCAGTTGCGGGCGCTGGATAATCAGGGGATGATGGAGTTGGCTTTTTCCGGCGCGGTGAATGGCATTTTCGCCAGTAGCTTCACGCTGGTCATTTATTATCTTCTTGGACAGCTTTTTGGCGTTACCACCAGTTTGCAATTATTGGAGATATCTCGTCCCAATCATCCCTTGCTACGCCAGTTGTTGTTGAAAGCGCCCGGCACCTATCATCACACTCTCATCGTCAGCAATATGGCCGAGGAGGCTGCTGTCGCCATTGGGGCTGATTCATTGCTGACGCGGGTGGGCAGCTATTATCATGATATTGGCAAAATTATTCGCCCTTATTTCTTTATCGAAAACAACACCGACGGCGAAAATCCCCATGATCGCATCGATCCTTACACCAGCGCCCGGATTATCATCAGTCACGTGCCCGACGGGGTGGAACTGGCCCGGAAGCACCGGCTGCCACCCGGGATTATTGATTTTATCCGGGAGCATCATGGCACCACCCGCGTGGAGTATTTTTATCACAAAGCGGTGCAGATGAAGAATGATCCCAGTGAAGTGGATGAATCGGCCTTCCGTTATGCCGGTCCCAAGCCGCATACTCGGGAGACAGCCATCCTCATGCTGGCGGATAGTTGCGAGGCCACCGTGCGGGCCATGCGTCCCCAAAACCGCGAGGAGATGCTGGAGCTCATTCACAGCGTGATCAGCCGCAGACTGATGTCGGGCCAGCTCGACAACAGCCCGTTGACCTTGCGGGATCTGACGCTGATTTCCGAAGCTTTCGTGCGGGTGTTGCAGGGCATCCATCATCCCCGAGTCAAATATCCCGGTGAGGAGAAAGCAGGCGAGCAGAAGGAATCTGCCGACCGGCAATCGCTCGCCACCCCCAAACCAGCGGGATGATTCCCCGCATCTTTTGTCATGACCATTGAGATTGAAGTCCTGGAAGCCTATCGGGCGCTGGTCGATAGCGATCTGCTGGAGCAGGCCGTCCGCTGCGCGCTGGCGGCAGAACGCGCCGAAGGCGATGTGACAGTGATGATTACCAATGACGCCACCGTGGCCGATCTGAACCAGCAATTTTTGGGCAAAGAAGGCCCGACAGACGTCCTCAGCTTTCCCGCCATGGATGATGACAGCGATTTCGTGCTGCCCGCTGCTGCGGTGGAGGCGCCTTATCTGGGCGACATCATCATCGCCCTGCCATTTACGCAGCGGCAGGCCGGGCGTCTGGGGCGTCCGTTGCAGGATGAACTGGCCCTGCTGGTCGTGCATGGCGCATTGCACCTGCTGGGATATGACCATGCCACGCCCGAGGAGAAGGCCGAGATGTGGGACAGACAGAATGCCATCCTCCACGGGCTTGGCATCCCCCCGCTTGAAGCCTGACGCTGCCGCCATTGTTTCCTTTGGGTGTGTCCATTTT
>WGCR01000383.1 GCA_015493675.1 Anaerolineae bacterium | reverse complement strand
GGCCGCAGTCCTGAATTTATTCGGTGCGCCAAAAAACAGGATGACCAACTAAATTGTTACGATCTCACGCAGGGAAAATGCATTTCAAAATGGGACGCGCAGGTGCGACGCATTTGAAACGCACGTTCATCTCAGCGCACAATCTGGTTTGGGCCAGAAGACGCCCAGGCGCCGTACATCACCGATTGACTGCGTAATCAGGACAAAATGTGGTTATTGGGCAGCAAGGCGGCTGCTATCCGCCAGGCTCATGCTTTGCCTACGATGCCGACATGTGATATAGTTTGTTTAGTATCAACTAAACGTATAACACAACTCAACGGAGGCCACACACATGAGTCCAGAAATCCATGCTGTCACGGGCGCTTTCGGATACACAGGCAGATATATCGCCCGAAAGCTCCTGGCCCGTAATCACCAGGTTATCACTCTCACAAATTCGCTGCACAAGCCCGACCCCTTCGGCGGTCAAGTGCAGGCCTATCCCTTCCATTGGGAGGATCCAGCACAGCTTGCAGAAACGCTGCGCGGGGTGAAGGTGCTGTACAACACCTATTGGGTGCGTTTTAATCACAAGAACTTCAGCCACGCCCAGGCTGTGGCCAACACCAAAATACTGTTCGATGCCGCCCGCAGCGCCGGGGTGGAGCGCATTGTCCATGTCAGCATCACCAATCCCTCGCCCGACTCCCCCTACGAGTATTTTCGGGGCAAAGCGCAACTGGAGGAGGCATTGCGGGCCACGGGCGTCTCCTATGCCATCCTGCGCCCCACCGTCATCTTTGGACGGGAGGACATTCTCATCAACAACATCGCCTGGGTTTTGCGCCGACTGCCAGTGATAGGCGTCTTCGGTGACGGCGACTATCGGTTACAGCCCATCTATGTAGAAGACTTCGCGGCGCTTGCGGTGCAGCAAGGAGAATCCCGCGAGAATGTGATTATCAACGCTATCGGGCCTGAGACCTTCACCTACCGTCAGTTGGTGCAAACCATTGGCGAAATCATCGGTTGTCCCCGTCCTATCATCAGCGCGCCCCCCTGGCTGGGCTACGCCGCTGGCTGGCTCATCGGCAAGTGGGTGGGCGATGTGTTCATCACTCGGGAGGAGATCGCAGCGCTGATGGACGATCTGCTCTATGTGGACGCCCCGCCCGCGGGCGAGACGCGATTAACTCGCTGGACGCAGGCCCATGCCGATGAGCTTGGCCGGGAATACGCCAGCGAACTGGCCCGCCGCGGTTGATCGGGCGTCCCCAGGCGTGATCTCTGCGCCATTTTCTGATCCCCCCCAACCAGTTGTAGAATAGACATTATTGGAAATAACCCACTACGAGGTGGGTTCCTCGTTTTCCGCTCAATCATGCCAAAATCAATGAGTGATGATTAAAGTAAAAGCCACGCCCATCTGGCCTTTAATCATTATTCATCAATCTTTGAGCTTTATCTGCAGCAGCATGATGACAAGCGCGAGCAAGGACTTTCTTATTTCCGATAATATCTAACGCTCCCACGCCTCGCATTCACCATGTCTGAACTGAACAACGCCCGCACCCATTTCATCCAGGCCATGAGCCAGATCGGGCATTTCTGGGGATTCCCCAAGGCCATGGGCGCCATCTACGGCGCCATCTACCTCTCGCCCGATCCGGTTACCCTGGATGAACTGGTGGATCGGGTGGGCGTGAGCAAGGGCGCAGTCAGCACCAACGTGCGCAAACTCGAGCGTCTGAACATGGTGCACAAGCAGGTACGGGTGGGTGATCGCAAAGATTACTACATCGCCGAGACCAACTTCTGGAAAGTGCTGCAAGGCGTACTGCGCCAGCGCCAGAGTAGCGAATTCGATCTGGCCTTGCGGGCGGTGGATGAAAGCCTGGAGATAATCAAGGCCAGCGATGAGGATGAAGACCTGGCCCAATTCTACCAGGAGCGCATCGAGCGCATGTCCGCCTTTTTCAAAACGCTGGATCGCATCGTCTCAGCCATCGCCGCCCTGGATGAATTTCGCCTTAGCACCCTGCACAAATTGCTGGGAAACAACAAGGACTGACCTTTCTCTCGATCTTGATAATGCCACACTTCGCTTCGTCATAGATTACGAGGGAAAACACAGATCTTCAGTAACTGCTAGGGTCGTTTTCGCTTGAATGAACCTGACAGGTTCTTTTAGCAACGATTCAGAGCCTTGCACGCTTCATTGCTGGCTAAAGACTGCACATTCTACCGACAACGTTACGAGAACCTGTCAGGTTTGAGTGGGAAAAGACAACCAACTGGCATACGTTAGCAGTTACGATTTTCACGGATTTTCCCCCATAGAATCCACATTCATCTGTTGCACTTGCAAAAACTGTCAAACCACTCCCATCCCGCCATGCACAAACTCATCGGCAATTACTATCGGCTTCTCTATCATCTCGATCATCATTATTTTGTGGAGGTGAAACTGCACACGTGGGTGAACTGGGCGCTGGTGATCCTGGCTGTGATGATGTTGTTGGTGCGCTTTCAGGGCAGTCTGGTGGTAGCCGGTCTGGCTATGGTCATCCTCGTTTTTCTCAGTCTCAGCAGCCGTTGGGCCCGACGCCGCTATTACATTCATTTCGTCCCGGATAAAACACCCGATCCTCCCGAAGATCCGCCCCTTCCCCTCTGGCCCGAGGATAAATTGCTGCATCGCGCCAGCGGACATTTTCATGTAGAGGGCAAGGAGGGGGACTGGACCAACCTCATCGCCTACTATCGCACCTTCGAGACCCGCGAGCACGCCATCATGGCCCGCCGCACGCCCACCCGCTTTCTAAAAGTCGGGCAGATCAATCCCGAGACTCTGGGCATGTGGTACATTTTCATCAATCCCGAAAACCTGCTGGATGTGACGCCCGGTCACATCTATTTTGGAGGAGAGGGGAAGCCGGGGCTGCGCCTGCGCTGGCGTCGATTCAATGAAAAAGGCAAACCCCTGGATGACATTGCTTTTCTCCACTTTGAATCCGAAGCGGATCAGCAGCGGGTGCAGGCGGACCTGTTGCTGGATATGAGCGTACCTGCGCACAAACCCTGGCGTCGTCCCCAGGATAACAATTGACGTGAAAAGCTGACCAATAAAAAACTCCCCACCATTTGGCGGGGAGCTGCGGTTGCTGTGAAAAAGGAGGCGTCTAGAGCACCTTATCCATGTTGGCGATAAGCGCATCGCCGAACTCGGAGCACTTGAGCTTGGTGGCGCCTTCCATCAGGCGTTCGAAGTCATAGGTGACGGTCTTGGCCTTGATGGTGTATTCCATGGCCTTATTGATGAGATCTGCCGCTTCGTTCCAGCCCAAGTAGCGGAACATCATCTCGCCGGAGAGAATGACGGAGCTGGGGTTCACCTTGTCCAGGCCTGCGTATTTGGGGGCAGTGCCATGAGTGGCTTCGAAGATGGCGGCGCCGGTCTCGTAGTTGATGTTGGCGCCGGGGGCAATGCCGATGCCGCCCACCTGGGCTGCCAGCGCATCGCTGATGTAGTCGCCGTTCAGGTTGAGGGTAGCAATCACATCGTATTCTTTTGGACGGGTGAGAATCTGCTGCAGGAAAGCGTCGGCAATCACATCTTTGACGATGATCTCGCGGCCGTCATCCAGGGTGATGACCTGCCACGGGCCGCCATCCAGATCCTTGGAGCCGAACTCCTCTTTGGCGACCTGATAACCCCAATCGCGGAAAGCGCCTTCGGTGAACTTCATGATGTTGCCTTTGTGCACCAGGGTCACCGACTTGCGGTTGTACTTGATGGCGTATTTGATGGCGTCGCGCACCAGCCGCCAAGTGCCTTCCTTGGAGACCGGCTTGATGCCAATGCTGGAGGTCTCGGGGAAGCGAATCTTGGTCACGTCCATCTCGTTCATCAGGAAGTCGATGACCTTCTTGACCTCGGGCGTGCCCGACATCCATTCGATGCCGGCATAGATGTCTTCCGTGTTCTCGCGGAAGATGACCATGTCGATGAATTCGGGGTGCTTGACCGGGCTGGGAGTGCCGTCGAAGTATTTGACCGGGCGCAGACACACGTACAGGTCAAGCTTCTGGCGCAAGGCCACGTTCAGGCTGCGGATACCGCCGCCGATGGGGGTAGTCAGCGGGCCTTTGATGCCCACCAGAAATTCTCGATAAGCTTCCAGGGTCTCTTCGGGAAGCCAAACGCCTTCGCCGTAGGTCTTGACTGCTTTCTCACCGGCATAAGTTTCCATCCACACCAAGCTTCGCTTGCCACCATAAGCTTTCTCAACGGCAGCTTCCAGAACGCGGTGCGCTGCGGCCCAGATATCGGGGCCGGTGCCATCGCCCTCGATGAAAGCGATGATGGGATGATCGGGGACGATGAGTTCGCCGTCCTTGATGGTGATTTTCTCACCGTTGGCAGGGACTTTAATTTTTTGGTAGGCCATGGTTCTTGTTCCTTTTTTAGATGAAATATGGGATTTGACTCATTGAATTTTATTGAATCAAGGATTATCCTTAACCAAATACATGATAACCCACAGCCAAGATTCCGGGCAAAAGCAAATAGCAAAAAAAGGAGGGATGCCACAAATACAGCGACTTTCCCGTCAAAAATCGATTGGGTGTTTCCATTTTCGGTTGAGCTGCGTAGCCCCCCTCCAGCTTGTAGGGCTCTATCGCCCGACCTCCGGGAGGTGGGTGCAAAGGCCGTGGAGAAAATTTTCATTCTTGGCTATACTGAAAAAACCTTCAACACGGAGGCACAGAGTGCACGGAGGAAGGAAAAGGCGAGGTTTGGAGAGAAATTTCTCTGTGAACTGCTACTATTTTCTCCGTGTCCTCCGT
>WGCR01000382.1 GCA_015493675.1 Anaerolineae bacterium | reverse complement strand
GCATAACAGCTTCTAGAAAAAAGTATGTTGCAAAACACAGGGGCTTAAAGCGGCTCGTGATGATTGTTCGCCCCTGCGACCAAGTGAATAGTCTAGCACAAACGGAGACAATGCTGAAACATCGCACCCAGAGATTTCAAATCTGCGCCGGACAACTCTCTTTGCCCGGAGGTCACAGGCGTCAGTAGTCGACCAAAGCCAGGATATTGGCCGTCGGCCCCAGCGCCACCAGAACATCATCTTCCTGAACAACGGTGTCGACTGACGGTGAGACCATGATGTCCCCGGCGCGCCGAATCAGCAGGATGTTGATCTGTTGAGTTTCGCGCCACTCCAAATCGGAAAGCCGCTTCCCCAAGATCGAAGCGGGGGGCGCTATCTCGGCGATGCTGTACTCGTCGCCCAAGTCCAATCGTTTCAACAGCGCCGGGATGCCCAGTTCTTCGGCCAGCCGTTCGCCGCCTGTCTGCAGGGGTTTCACCACGCGGTCAGCGCCGATATGGGTAAACAACTGGCCATGACGATCGCTGCGGGCCTGAACAATGACATTGGGCACGCCCAGAGTTTTCAGAGTGGCCACGCAAAGTGCAGCCGCCTCAAAATCACGGCCAATGGCAACGATGACGGTGTTGAAATCGGGGATGCCCGCTGCCAGCAAAGCATCCTCGATGGTCGCATCCAGCACCACAACTTCGGTCAGATCGTTGGCGACCTCCTGCACGATGGCCGGATCGCGATCCAGGCCCAGCACCGAATGGCCCGTCTCTTCCAGACGAACCGCCAATGCCCGGCCAAAACGCCCCAGCCCAATGACCGCGAATTCCTGATCGCCAAGATGTCGCAGTATTCGTGGCATGACTTTATCCCCAAAGGTGAATGTATTTGAGACCGCTGCCGGTGTTGAAAAGAACGACGCTCTCATCCGGCTGAATCCAGCCTTCTTCCAACAATTGTATCTGCGCGGCCAGGGTTGCGGCTCCTTCCGGGGCCGGAAAAACGCCTGTTTGCGAGCCCATCAGCGAAATCGAGGCCATGATGTCCTCGTCGGCAACGGCAATCGCCATGCCGCCGCTCTCGCGCAGCGCCCGCAGGATGAGGAAATCGCCGATAGCAGCGGGCACGCGCAGCCCGGCGGCGATGGTGGCGGCATCCTCCCACAGCGGCGCCCGCTCCCAGCCCTGCTCGAAAGCCCGCACAATGGGAGCGCATCCGCTGCTCTGCACGCTGACCATACGCGGACGCTCGGGCCCAATGAGCCCTATCTGCTCCATCTCATCGAAAGCCTTCCACATGCCAATCAGCCCGGCGCCGCCGCCGGTGGGATAGATGATGACGTCGGGCAGCTCCCAGCCGAATTGCTCGGCCAATTCGTACCCCATGGTCTTTTTGCCCTCGATGCGATAAGGCTCTTTCAGCGTGCTCACATCAAACCAGCCATAAGCCTCGACGCCTTCTTTCACTTTGGCTCCACAATCAGTGATAAACCCCGGAACCAGGGTCACATTGGCGCCCAGCGCCTGGCATTCGACCCGAAAGGCCAACGGCACATCGCCAGGCATAAAAACATGGGCAGGAAGGCCCGCCAGGGCGGCGTAAGCGCTCAGAGCGCCGGCCGCATTCCCGGCGCTGGGAATAGCCAGCTCCTGCGCATTCAGCTCGTAGGCCCGGCTCACCGCCACAGCCAGTCCGCGGGCCTTGAAGCTGCCGGTGGGGTTCAGCGATTCATCCTTGATGAAGGTGTCCGGGCAGCCGATGCTCTCGCCCAGCCAGTCCGCATGAAAAATCGGCGTGCCCCCCTCTCCCAAAGTGAGGATGGCGGCCGGATCGCGCACCGGCATCACCTCGCCATAGCGCCAGATATCCAGCGGGCGCTCAGCCAGCGTTTCGGGAGTAAGGGTGCGCGCGGCCTGTTGCAGATCGTAACGGGCCAGCAAGGGCTTACCGCAGCGGGGGCACAAGTTATGCAATTCATCGGCGTCGTAACGCTCGCCGCAGGCCGAACATTCGAGGTGTGTCAGGGTGCTTTCGGGCATGAGGATAAAAAGGATGGGGAGTAACTA
>WGCR01000381.1 GCA_015493675.1 Anaerolineae bacterium | reverse complement strand
CTGGCGTTGCTTGCGCCTTATCTGTGGGCGCTGGGGAGTCGTGTCGCCGCAGTCGGCGCCGGGGCGGCTGTGCAGAGGGCGCAGTCGGTTGCCGGTGGGGGAGACGCGGGCGGGCAGTTGCTGACAGATCGTTGGGGATTGCTCTGGCAGCTTGCAGGAGGGGATCGGATTTTTGAGTTGACCGGTACAGGCGCGCGACTGACCGGCTGGGATCGGGCGCTGAGGTGGGGAGGCTGGCTGACGGTGATTCTGGTGGCGATTGGCTTCCTGCGCATCCTCTTGTGGCTGCGGAATGACAGCCGCAGGCCCGGCGCTCTCTTGCTGCTGGCCTGGACTGTCGGCCCGGTGTTGGCGCTGACTTTTGGCCCGTTGACGGTGTATTTGCAGTATTGGACGGTATTGCTGCCGCTGCCTGCGATTTTTTTCGCTCTGGCGTTGTCGTGGCCCCTGGCACAGGCTCCAACCCGATGGCGACGTTCGCTTTCAATTGCCTGGGTGAGACCTCTTCTTGTTTTGCTGATGGCGCTGGCGGTGCTGGTCGTCTGGGCGGGCGCCTGGGGCAGCGTGTTGGCCCGCATTGACGCTGGCGGCGGACGGCAGACTTTCGGACGGCCTCTGCGCGAATGGCAGGCCGCAACGTCGGCAGCCGACGCCTGGGCAGCGAAGCTGGGACTGGAGCAGGTGAAGGTGCTGGCGACTGGCGTGGACCCGGGCCAGGATGGCGAGCCCGCCGCCATTGCCGCTCTTATCGGCAATCCGCCTTATGCCAGGTTTTTGCATCTAAGCGGGCAGATGCCGGCGCTATTGCTTCACGCCCAACAACCCAGCCTGTATTTGACGACGATTCCGGAGATGCGTCCCATGCTGGAGGCCCTGGGCAAAGAGGTCTGGACAGGGAGCGGCGATGATCCCATTCGTCTGTATGCCTTGCCCGCCGCCCCGGATGCAGATTTGCAGGTGATGGCATTGCCGCAACCCCAGATTTTTGATGCGGGCATGGCGCTGACCGGCTATGCCTTTCCGCAGCCCTGGCCCGCGGGCCAGGATGTTTTGGCCACATTGGTGTGGCAGGTGACGGATCCGCCGCCCGGAGTTGGGGAACGGGATTTTACGGCATTCAACCATATCGTGCGGGCGGGAACGGATGAAAAGGTGGTTCAGATTGATGGCCTGGCGCTGCTCAGTCGTGACTGGTGGCCCGGTGATGTCCTGTATCAGGCATATCGGGTGACGATTCCGGAAGCAGGGGCGTATGAATGGCTTGTCGGGCTCTACAGCCGGGCGGATGGCGGTCGGGCGCAGTTGCTGTCTGGCGGCGATAGCTTTTCTCTGCCTATACGGGTCGAAAAATAGTGTTGATTGAAAAAAGTTGACAGATTTCGATTTACTGGCGATAATAAAAGTGATGGACATTGTTCAGACTGTCGCTTTATCGTTTATCTTCTTCAAAACCATCTTGCGGGAGGTCACTGTGCAACAATCTAATCAGGCGTCTGGTTTCTGATAGCTCGTTCAATCAGTGCCAAGGAGGTTGTTGAAACGCAGCGAGCTATGGTGGTGAAGGACTGACCCGGGAGGAAAGATGAGATCAATTTCATCTACCCTCCTGGCAGATGAAAAGTTAGCAATGTCGTTTGACGGAACCCGCTTTCCCGTACTATTTTCTCAGCTCTGACGTCATATTTTGTAGAAAGCAAGCATGATGTTATTTCGCATGGTTTTTTAGCCAGCCGTCCAACGACGAGCAAATCAAGCAAACTCCTACACTCCTTCAATGAGGTGAAAGCCTATGAAAAAGAAAAGTTTTTGGTTTAGCGTGCTTCTGGTGGCTCTGACTGTCGCCCTCCTGGCGCCGGTTGGCGTCTTTGCCGCAGGGCGTCCTGATCATGGCATGCGTCCAGACCCGGGCGATCTGTTGACCGATGTCATCGAGTTCACCGGGCAGGTCGAAAGTAAAGACGCCACCATTCCCGGTGATTGGGTGATCGATGGCCGCACAGTGCGCGTCACATTCCAGACGCAATTCATTACGAATCCCGTTACCATCCAGGTGGGCGATTATGTGAAAGTCAAAGCCGACCAGCAGGCAAACGGGACTCTGCTCGCCCTCCGCATCAAAAAGGTTCAAGGCCCGACCGAAGTGCATTTCACCGGCGTCATCAATGAGATTGCCGATGACTACTGGGTCGTGGACGATAAGACCGTTGCCATCACAGAACAGACGGTCATTCTGGGCGGCAACCCCGATGTGGGCGACATTGCTGATGTCGTTGCCAATGAGACCGATAATGGTCTGGTCGCCAAACGCATCGTGGTGGTGGACGCCAATCAGAGCGTCCATTTCCCCGGCGTCATCAAGGAAATGGCTGATGACGCCTGGGTGATTACCACGTCCGCCGGTGATAAAACAGTCGCCATCACCGAAGACACCAGCATCGAGGGCGATACGCCCGATGTGGGTGATCGTGTGAAGGTGTGGGCCAATGTCACTGCCGATGGTTTGGTTGCCACCCGCATTCTGGTGAATGATACGCCCAGCGAGGTCCATTTCAAGGGCCGCATCCAGGAAATGAACGATGATTCCTGGGTGGTCGCTTATCAGACTGTGGCTATCACTGCCGACACCAGCATCGAAGGCGACGACCCCAATGTGGGGGATGTTGCCGAAGTGTGGGCTACCCCCACTGCTGATGGCCTGG
>WGCR01000380.1 GCA_015493675.1 Anaerolineae bacterium | reverse complement strand
GACCATGGCAGCGCAGGAGCCTGATGGGGAGACGATAGGCCCCTCGGTGTCTGCGAAGACGTCAAGGAAGTGCAACGCCATCTTCCGGGCTTCATCCAGAAAGCCGCCATTGAACGCTGGCTGGCCGCAGCAGGTTTGTCCTGACGGCACTTCCACCGTCACACCGGCCCGTTCCAGCACCGTGACCACATCCTCCCCAATATCGGGGTAGAGGGCGTCGATCATGCAAGTGACAAAAAGTTGGATGCGCATGAGATTGATCAGCGAAGAAGAAAGCGTCCGAATGAAAAATGACGGTGGGCGATAGAGCATGGACGGTAGCGCTCGACGACTGGCATCGTCCATGCTCTATCGCCTATTCCCGGAACAACCGTCAAGATACCGCCCCGGAAACAGTTCTCAGATCGTTTCGTCGGGCGCTTGACCGGCCATAAGATATCAGATGTATGCGACGCTATGGAATATAACGCTTGATGACAATAGACGCGTTCTGACCGCCGAAACCGAAAGCGTTGGCCATGCCCACATCCACATGATGCTGGCGGGCCTCATTGGGCACATAATCGAGATCACATTCGGGATCGGGGACATTGAGGTTAATGGTGGGCGGAATCCATCCCGTCTGAATGGCTTTGACGACGGTCATGACGCCAAATGCGCCCGAAGCGCCCATGGCATGCCCGACCATCGGCTTGATAGACGGGGCGGGAACCTCGTAGGCGTGCTTGCCCAGAGCTTTTTTCATCGCCTTGGTCTCAGAAGAATCATTCAGTTTGGTGCCGGTGCCATGGGCGGAAATGTAATCCACGGCCTCGGGCGGCAGGCCCGCCTCGGCCAACGCCCGTATCATGGCCCGGGCGGCGCCATCGCCTTCGGGATGCGGCGCGGCCATATTGTAAGCGTCCAGAGTGAATCCCAGGCCGCCAAATTCAGCCAGAATATTCGCCCCGCGGGCCAGAGCGTGTTCCAACGACTCCAGCACCATCGCCGCCGCGCCCTCGCCCATGATCATGCCGTCGCGGGTGAGATCAAAGGGACGACAAGCCGTCTCGGGTTCATCGTTACGGGTGGACATCGCGCCCAACCGACTGAAAGCAGACATGATCATCGGCGTCATATAGGAATCCGCGCCCCCGGCCAGCATTACATCCGCCTCACCGCGCTGGATGCGCCGGGCCGCTTCGCCCACGCTGACGACGCCCGTCGCACAGGCCGCCACTGGTGAATTCGCGGGCCCTTGCAACCCATAACGAATACCCAGGTAGCAAGGCGTGGTGGTGATGAGCACAGCGGGGGCTTTGGCCGGATTGATGGAACGCGGCCCCTTCTCCTTGATATTGCAGGCCTGAGTCTCCACAAAATCCAGGGCGCCAAAAGCGCTGCCCATTTCGACGCCAACCATGGTGCGATCTTCTTTCTCTATCTCCAATCCCGAATCGGCCAGCGCCTCGGCAACAGCCGCCGTAGCCAGATGCGTCACGCGTCCCAAACGCCGCACATCCCGCCGGCCCAGATACTTGCCAGGATCAAAGCCTTTTACAGCCACGACAATCTGCGTGGGAAGCTCCGATGGATCATACTCCGTAATCCGGCCAGCGCCAGTGCGCCCGGCCAGCAGGCCCTCCCAGGTTGAAGGCGCATCCAGGCCAAGACCGCTGACAGTCCCCATGCCTGTGATCACGACGCGTCGGTGAATGAATGTCATAAATGAAATCTCCTTTGATGTCAACAGTGAATTCGTATAAAGAACTCGGGTCTCAAAGAACGTATGAACATCCGTCTGGCAAAAAAGCCAATGCCCGATCCTTCGACATGCAAGCATAGCATAAGCCACAAACCTTGACAACGCCTTGGGGACGCGTTGCCACTGGTGCTAGAATAAGGGGACGGTTCTATCCTCATCACTCTGTTACGCGACCATTTTCCATGCCTGGTGTTTTCATCAGTGTCAGCGTCGCGTAGGTTCCCTCGACTATCGTGACCGATTACCACAGCCTGAATGACGCAATGCTTGTACAGCTCGCCAAAGAAGACCCCGAGGCCTTCGGCGAACTCTACGAACGTTATGTCACAAAAATTTACAACTACATTTATTATCGCGTGGGTGATCAGGCAGAAGCCGAGGATCTGACGGCCCGCACATTCTTCCGGGCGCTGCGCAAGATCGGCAGCTACGAAGAACGCGGCCTGCCCTTTTCAGCCTGGCTCTACCGCATCGCCCATAATCTGGTGGCCAACTGGCATCGTTCTCAATCCCGCCGCAAGTCGGTGCAACTGGACGAACTCATTACCGCCACCTCCGATGTGTCCAGCCCCGGCGTCCTGGTGGAAAAGCAAGAAGCCAAGGAAGTGTTGCTGGAAGTGATCAGAGAACTCCCCGAAGACAGGCAACAGCTTCTCATCCTCAAATTCGTCGAGCGCATGCCCAACGCCAAAATCGGACAAGTCATGGGCCGCTCCGAATCCTCCATCAAATCGCTCTATCACCGCACGCTCAAGACGCTCCGTTCTGATTTACGGAACAGAGGGCTTCTCTGAACGCTCCATCCCCGCAACCGATGTCACCCAAATTCGGCGTAGTCGTTGATTCCACCTGCGATCTCCCTACAGACTGGCCGTATCATGATCGCGTGCATGTCATTCCGGAGCACATTCGTTTCGATGATAGGGACTATCGCGAGGGCGTCGATATCACACCGGCTGAATTTTTCCAGAAAGTGCTGGAGCAGGGGTCTATTCCCAAAACATCGCAGCCCAGCCCCGGCGAATTCGCCGAACTCTACAGCCAGCTTGCAGATCGGTACGACGCCATCTTCTCCCTACACCTGGGAGCCAAACTCAGCGGCACTTATCAATCCGCCGTACTGGGCGCGCAGATGGTCGCCGACAAGATCACCGTCTATCCTGTCGATTCAAACAATGGCTCGGCCGGCGTCGGATTCATGGCGGATGAAGTCATCGAGCTGATCGACGCCGGGGCCACGCCCGAAGCCATTTTGCATCGCATGAAAACGCTGCGGGAACGCATACAGATTTTTCTCACTCCCCGGGATCTGACCTTTCCCCGTTTGAGCGGGCGCATCAGCGCCCTCAGCGCATTCATCGCCTCGGTGCTGCATATCGTCCCGGTCATTATTCTCACAGATGGCGAACTCGTCGCCAGCGAACGGGCCCGCAGCCGCAAAAAAGCCATCATCAAAATGGTGCAAATGATGTCGGAGCGACTGGGGGACGGGCCGGTCAATATCGCCCTCATTCACTCTCAGGCGCCTGAGGATGTTGCCCCCTTCAAAGACGCCGTGCTGGCCGCATTCCATCCACAAAAATTCTGGATAGCCGGGCTCTCCAGCTCTGTTTCAGCCCATCTTGGCCCCGGAACCATCGGCATCGTGGGTTATCGCACCGACTGACTCTCTCTGGCAATCTCATGACACAAGAAATATCCTCCGAACGATTAGAACAATACACCCGCACCCTTGTCTTCGAAGGGCCGGCCAAAGCGCATCTGTACGCCAGCCCTATCTTGCCCGAAGAGGAAAGTCTGTTCAAGACCATCGATCTGCTCTGGAAAAACATGCAGCTTGTGG
>WGCR01000379.1 GCA_015493675.1 Anaerolineae bacterium | reverse complement strand
GTCATGGATGCTTGCAAGGGGAAACTCCTTATTGGATAGTTGGTACTGGGTATTGGGTATTAGGTATTCATCCGTCCAGATATCCAATATCCAATATCTAATCTCTTTCCTTCGGCAGCGGCTCGCCCAGCATTTTGCGGATGCAGTCGGGCCGCAGGGAGAACATGGGCGTGGTTTTCATGTAGGCCCGATAGGCGTCGCCGAATTTGGCCAACGCTTCGCGTTCCTCCACCAGCTTGATCAAGATGACCATGATCAGCATCTCCAGAGGAGCGATGATGAAGATGAACGTAGGCGAGCCAAGGATGAGGGCGATGGACAGGGGGAAGAACATCAGGCCCAGGTGCATGGGATGTCTCATGCAGGCGTAGATGTCGGCAGTGACCAGCCTGTTGGTGTCCATGCGGGGGATGTCATCGCCCTCGCGGCCCATGCGGGCCAACAAGCGCCCGGTGTAGCGACTGACTCGCAGCACGCCCCACAGCAGCGCCGCGCCCGCTGCCAGGGTGAGCAGATGCCACCAGGGGTTCAGCAACAGGGCCCGGGCCCAGGCCCAGCGCACATCCAGCCACAGGCCCAGCGCGCCGCCCCCCAGCAACATCACTATCCACATGACAAGTCGTGCGATCATTCTGTCATCTCCTAACCTGAAAGAGTCGGGAAAAAATAATCTCACGCAAAGTCGCAGAGCCGCAAAGGAAAAAAGAGGCAAAGAAAACTTGACGCCTTTGCGTGAGACATCAAGTGTTATCGTGACGGCAGCGTCCCTCGGGCAGGCCGCCGTGTTTGATAAGAGATTGATAGAGTCTGCGCAACAGGAAAATAAGCTGATCCCGCTCCTCGGGCGTGAGGTCGCTGGCCAACTCGTTGAGATAAGCCAGATGCTGGGGCGAGCGCTCCCGCACCAGTTCCCGGCCTTTCTCCGTCAACTGGATGACGAAACTGCGGCGGTCGGTGGGCGAGACGGCCCGCGTCACCAGCCCCTGGTCTTCCAGCGAGCGCAGCAGGGAGCTGATGGTGTTCTTGGAGACATTGCGGGCCTGGCTCAGCTCGGTGGGCGAGACGCCCGGCTTGCCCATCTCCTCGGCCATGAAGAGATGCAGCAGGATGCGCCAGCGCGGGCCGGAGAGATTCTCGTCCTTCATCCGGGCCTTGAACACGGTGTCATAGCTGGTGGCGCTGAGCTTGATCAGCCGCGAGAGTTCCGCGCCGCTGACATCCTCGACGCCGAAGGATGCGATAATGTTTTTGATGCGATGGGTGTTCGGATCGTTCATTGCGTTGTTGCGGGAATTGAGGTCGTTGAGATGACGCCGAAGGTCTCTGGCATCCGCCAGAAGGCGTTTGTATTGGCTCAATTTAGTAACACGTCGAATTATACGCCATAGAACTAAGTTTGTCAAGCCCCCAAATCGCAAAAAAGCCCTTCGGATTCAAAAATTCCGAAAGGCTTCGATGAGGTTGAACGGGCGTGGATCAATCTTCTGTCACCTGCCAGCGCCGCTCCAGCGCCCGCAAGCCCAGCGTCAGGGTGATGGTCATAATGAGATAGAGGTAGGCCACGACGTTGTAGGTCTGGAAAAAGCGGAAGGTGCTGGCCGCGTACACCTTGCCCTTGAAGGTGATGTCGGCCACGCCCATGACCGAGACCAGCGAGGAATCCTTGATCATGGAGATGAAGTTGTTGCCCAGGGGCGGCAGCACCCGACGGATGGCCTGGGGCAGGATGATGAAACGCAGGGTCTGCCAATAGCTCATGCCAATGGCCCGGGCGGCCTCGGTTTGTCCCCGCCCGATGGATTCGATCCCGGCCCGAAACACCTCCGAGAGAAAGGCGCTGTAACCCACCGTCAGGGCGATGATGACGCGCGAGGTGAAATCGATATCCCGCACGCCCAGGCCCGCCAGCTTTTCGCCCACCGCAGTCGCGCCGGCAACCCCGGAACTGACCAGCCAATTGCCCACGAAATTGACGCCCGCCACAATGCCGGGCGTGCCTGCGAAGACGATGATGTAGAGCAGCACCAGCATGGGCATCCCGCGGATGATCTCCACGTAGAACGTCGCGGCTTCTGAGATGAGGCGGTGGCTAGACATGCGGGCCAGAGCCACCAGCAAGCCAAGCACCAGGGCCAGGGCGTAAGAGACCAGTGATACCTTGACGGTGATGCCGATGCCCGTCTTCAGCGCATCGAAAATGATACGATAATTTTCGTCGGTGATGATGACCACAGCGAAGGAAATGCCCAGGATGATGGCGGCAATGAGCCAGTAGGGCGTGCGATGGTGAATCTCGGCCAGGGTGGAGCGCTGGTCGGGGTTTTGCTGCTGGGATGTGGGGAATGATGCAGTGGAATGAGTCATAAGGCTTTTCCGGAATGAGATGAAAACGATTGCGGTGGTGGGTTTGGGCGCTGAAACCAGGGGCAAACGGCATTTCGAGAGGCGGAGCCACCGGGAAATCTCCCAGCCTGCCGGTATGGAGACAAAGATACCAGAATTTCGCGTGAAAGCAAATCGGCCACCTCGCATCATCACCGGAGGACAAAATTTTCTAACCGCCGGCATCAGGCTCTTGGCCAGGAGCAATCAAGATTTCAAGATTTACAGGTAACTGTTCCGTAAATCAATACCTTCGCCAAAAAGTAGGAAAAAGTGAGTGGGTGAATAGAATG
>WGCR01000378.1 GCA_015493675.1 Anaerolineae bacterium | reverse complement strand
TTTGAGGGATAATGTGGGAAAATGAGGGATAATGTGGGATAACGCTCAACAACCCACTTTCTTGCGGCCCCTGAGGAGCCCTGAGGAGCCCTGAGGAGCCGCAAATCATCGCAATGTGCGGTTTGCAGGCGCTATTGACACTCTCTCCCCATACATGACATAATGAGAAATCCGGCGAAGACCTCGCCACTTGCGGTGATGCGCTCGGTCTGCTTGTCATGCCTGCCACCAGACTTCGCAATCCGATGGCGAACCCCAACCAGCGTTGGAGCTTCTTACTGCCAGCAAATGATGCCAGCCCTGTTTTTATGTCACCCCCCCGAAGTTTCTCCCCCACCCTGCCTTCCCTCTCCAGTGCCCGGCACGGTGCTACAAAATCTGTGGCACCATGAATCTCTTGCGATTGATTATGTCAAACAAGTGTAAATATCCCGTATGTCAACATATTTTCGCATAGAAAAACCTGAATTTGTCACCTTTTACACGCCCAAACCTGGGTAATTGAGCCATTCTCAACTCATTTACTCCCCACCAATTGCTTTTCCCGCACGACACCTCGCGCTTCCCCGTTTTTCTCAGGCTTGGCGTCGGCGATGATGGGCGCTGCCTGCGGTTCCTCCTCCTGCCGCAGCCGCACCCGGCTTTTTTCCTGCGGAAATTTGGCGGCCACGGGCTCGTACACGCTGCGGATGACAGCCATGTCTTTTTTTATGTCACCTATCGGCTCATAAACGCGTTGAATGCCCACCTCCTGCTTCTCGAAATCCATGATCGCCAGCACTAGCGGGACTTTTGCGCCCAGGGCAATGTAGTAGAAGCCCGACTTCCAGTAATCGGTGCGCTGCCGCGTGCCCGAGGGCGGCACCAACAGCGCCAGTTCCTCCCGATCTGCAAAGGCCTGCACCATCTGCTCCACCACGTTGTGGTGCTTGCTGCGGTCGATGGGAATGCCGCCCATCCAGCGCAGGATGGGCCCCAGCGGGCCGATGAACGCAGAATCCTTGATCATGAAGGAGATGCGGATTTTGAACGCCAGCGCCCCCAGATAAAAATAGAGAAAATCCCAGTTGGAGGTGTGGGGCGCGCCCACCATGACGTATTTTTTGGCGGTCGGGCGCTGGCCGATGAGCTCCCAGCCGAGGAGGTGCAGGGCGAGAAGGGCGAGTCTGGAAACCATGCCCGCAATAATACCGCAGCGCCGTTCAGGCGTCAAAAAATTGGGGCAAAACCAGGGCGCGACGCACTTGTCATGGGCGTTTTGCAAGGCCTGCGCGTCGGCGAAGAAAGGCCCCCTCGCCCCCCCCACTGGCGGGGGAAAGTTATCTCCGGCCAAGAAAAATCTGGCTCTTTGCCAAGCCAAAATCTGCTTGTCCACCTCCCAGAGGTGCGGACACACCATAGAATCCGGTTGAGCCAAAAACCATTGTATTCCAGCGGCCCCTCCCCCCGTCCGTCTATTTTTCCTCCACACATCTTCTCATGGTAAGATGATAAAAAGAGTTCGCAAGTGATTTCATGTCGCTCCGGAGCCGAAGATGGATATGAACACCACCCAGATCATTACCATCGTGATTTTTGCCCTGCTTGTTCTTGTCGTGGCGCTGCGTTTCCGCAAAAAGTTGAGGGCGAGCATCAAAGCAGGCCCGGTGAAATTGACTGTGGAAGGGGAAAACCACCCGCCCGCGGACGCGCCCGAATCCCGCGGCGGCGTTCGCATTGAAGACGCGGAGGCCGGGGGAGGCATCCTGGCCGATGCCAGCGACGGCGGCGGGGTGAGCATGAAGCGCGTGAAGGCAGCGGAAGATATCCTGGCCAGCGCCAGCAAACCTGACGCCCCAAAAGCATGACCCCCGGTGACGGGGGCGACGCAAGCATCGATCTGGCGGACATCGACGCAGGGGGCGATGTCACCGCGGTCATTGGCGAATATCGCAAATACGTCACTGTTATCCCCTCCGAGAAAAAGCCGCCTCTGTTCGTGAATGTGCCGCCTCTGCCCGCTCATCCCCTGGTGGGCCGGGACGAGCTGCTGGCAACGTTGGCGGATCAACTCATCGCCGGGGAGAGCCCCGCGCTCAGCACCGCGGGCATGCCCGGCGCCGGCAAAACCGCACTGGCCGTGGCCCTGGCCCATCACCGGCGGGTGCTGGCGCGCTTTACAGATGGCGTGCTCTGGGCCGGTTTGGGCCCGGAGCCTGACATTGCCAGCATTCAGGCGGAATGGGCGCGGGCGCTGGGGGTGGACATCAGCAATGAGCCCGACGCGGCAAAACGGCGGCGCATCATCTGCAACGCCATTGGTCAGCGCCGGGTGCTGATGATCATCGATGACGCCTGGGATGACGCGCCCGCCCGCTTGCTGCGTTGCGGCGGCAACGTGGTCGCCCTGCTGACCACGCGCAACGATGACATCGCCCGCGGATTTGCGCCCCGCGGCCACACGCCCGTGCCCGAGCTGGACGAGGACCCCAGCCTGCTTTTGCTGCACACCCTGGCTCCCCGGGCCTGGGCAGCGGCCCCGGACGGGCTGCGAAAGCTGGCCCGGGCCAGCGGCGGCCTGCCCCTGACCCTGATGGTGCTGGGTGGCTACTTGAACCAGGCCGAGCACAGCGCCTTCCCCGTTTTGATCCAGGAGGCGCTGGACGCTTTGGCCGACCCCGCGGCCTGGCTGGCGCTGCCGGGCGGGCGTCTTGGGAGCAATGAGATGCAGCCACTGGACGCGGTCATCGCCCTGAGCCTGAAGCAATTGCAGAAAAGCCATCCCGGGGATGTGGACGCGTTCTATGCCCTGGGAGCCTTCGCCCCCAAACCCGCCCGCTTCTCCCTGGCCGCGGCCCAAGCTGTGGCCCAATGCGACGCGGCCACGTTGGCCCGGCTGGCCGCCCGCAACCTGCTGGAGACCGAGGGAGACAGCCTGGCCCTGCACCAGAGCCTGGCCGCGGTGGCCGCGCACGGCTGCCCCGACGCGGCCCGCCAGCGCCACCGCGACTACTACCTGGATTGGGTGAACCAGGATCGCAAAGACTGGCGGCGCATCGAACGCGTCTATCCCCAGATCCTCCATGCCTGGCAACGACAGATGGCAGCAGCCCCGGACGATGAGACAGTCATACGGTTCACCGATGCGCTAGATACTTACCAAGAGAGGCGGGGGTTACGATATGAAAATTTATCTTGGATTGAAGCGGCACTGGCTATTGCGGAAAAACAAAACGATGACAAAAAGCGAGCGCGTTTTCTCAACAACATCGGCATGGTCTATGACGCCCTGGGGGAGAAGCAAAAGGCCCTGGACTATTACCAGCAGGCCCTGCCCCTCAGACGCCAGGTGGGCGACCGCAGCGGCGAAGCCACCACCCTCTCGAACATCGGCATGGTCTATGACGCCCTGGGGGAGAAGCAAAAGGCCCTGGACTATTACCAGCAGGCGGTTGAGTTACTTCAACAGATTAGCCATGTTTGGTATGAATTTGTAGTGAGGGGGAACATTGCGGTTCTGTATATGCAGCAGGATCAATGGAAGAAGGCGGAGATGCAGTTGTAGCGGGCAGTGGGAATCGGGGAGACTGTCGGGCATCCTGACACAGAACTATACCGACAGGTGTTGGCTCAAGTGCAAGAAAAGGTGAAATAGAAATGCAGCGGACCTCAGCGATCTTCCCCCTACCCCCTCACGCCCGCCAAAGCTCATCCAGAAACCGCCGAAAGAGAACGTTGAGCTGGTCCATAGGCGGCCAGGTGCGGTGCTGGCAGGGCCGAATGGAATTCGGGCGCTTCAGGCCTACGGCCGCAAAGGGGGCCTTCGCCCCCTGCGTTGCGGTGCGAAGAGTGTAAAGAGACAGAGTTTACTCGGCCCGCCTGTCCTCAAACCGAAGATAATCCTCCAAATCAGTCATCAAATCATTCGCTTGGTGATGCTGTTTTTGATGATTGATGTACGCTATTACTCTATTCACATCCCATCGGCTAACGCTGAAAGCGCCGTAGACCCCCATCCATTTGAAAGATCGCTGTGCAACGAGTTCATGGTTGACGAAGTGGGATGAGGAGCCTTTTAGTTGTTGCGCAAGTTTCGATACAGGAAGTGTCGCGGGAATACGCGTCAAAACGTGAACATGATCAGGCATGCCACCGATGGCCAGAACGCGGCAATTCATCTTTTCCGCCTCGCTGCCGAGGCTACGATAAAGAGAACCTTCGATTTGAGGCGTAATCAGTGGCAACCTATCCCAGGTTGCCCAGACTAGATGAACGTAGAGCTCAATTCTGTTCGCTCGCATAAAAACCTCTGAAATAACTGAAGCCCGAAGTCGACGCAGGTCGACTTGGCGGCGCGAAGCGCCTAAAGCGTCCGAGTTTACTCGGCATGTTGTCGATCCCGCCAAAGCTCATCCAGAAATCGCCGGAAGAGCACGTTGAGCTGGTCCATGGGCGGCCAGGTGCGGCGG
>WGCR01000377.1 GCA_015493675.1 Anaerolineae bacterium | reverse complement strand
GATCGAGAAAGAGAAATCCTGCACTATCTCACCCTGGGATGGACGAACACCAAAATCAGCGAAAAACTGGGCATCTCCGAACGCACCGTGCGATATCATCTACGGAATATTTATGATAAAATTGACGCAGATTCTCGCGGGATGGCCATCGCCTGGGGAATCCGGCACGGCTACGAAAGGAAATAGGCCTGCGTCTCATATTTCTCCACCCCAAGGCATATCGTTTGCGCCACTTCTAACGTCATTATATTTATACTCTACTAAACCCACCGGACATGTGCATTTTGTCAGCAGTGGGTCTCACCACCATTCTCTCTTCCCACAGGAGTAACTATCATGTCCAGTCCACTACAGCAATTTATCCACCTCCTTTCCACGGATCAGCAATTCCGCCACCAGGCAATGACTGATCTGCAATCAGCATTGGCCCGCTTTGAGCTATCGGAAGAAGAACGCGATATTCTTTCGGATATGCACCAGATGTTCGCACAGTCCTCCAGGCCCGTCGCCGGTCCGGATGGCCCCTGGGGATGGCAATTCACCTCCACAGAGCCAGCCGCCGGTTCCAATGGCCCCTGGGGATGGCAATTCACTTCCACAGAGCCAGCCGCCGGTCCCAATGGCCCCTGGGGATGGCAATTTGTCTCCCCGCAACAAGATTTACAATCCTCCTGACCGGCCACGGAGATCAGCCAAGACGCGTGGTGTACAATGGACGTGCGCTCCTTAGTTCGTTGCGGCAACAACTACTCTTTCATCAGACTCCAATAACCCTATTATCGAACAGTTAACACTCAAAATATATGAGCTGCTGAAAGATATTATCCTGACCATTGAGAAGGATAATGATTATACGCACCTCATAGTAAGCATTCTGGAAAAAGAAGAAGCGCTCGAAAAGGCTGGTGCACAATCACTTGCTACTCTGCCATTGTGCACCAGCCTGGCAGCTGGCGGCGACCCCGCGGACGCCGTCCATGTTGCTGCGGCTTGGCGCGCCCTGCATCTTGCAGCGAAATTTCTGGATGATGTAGAAGATGGCGATGACATCATTCTGGAGTCGCAGGTCATTTCGCCGCCCGCAGCAATCAATTTGGGAACAGGATTCATTGCCATGGCCAATGTTGCCTTGATGCGGTGGCAAGAGGCCTCCTTCGATTCGGAGGTCTGCGCACTTTTTGGATTAGAATTCAATCGCACGATTCTGCAGATGGCTGTGGGCCAACATGCAGATATCGCCCATTCTTCATTGCTGGATTTGGAAACCTATCGCAAAGTCATGGCAGCCAAATCCGGCAATTTTTTTCAGTTGGGAGCTTGGGCGGGGGCTCGGTGCGCCACCGGTGATGAGGACGCCCTCTCTCAATTTGAGTCATTTGGATACAATCTGGGCATGATGCTGCAACTGAACGATGATCTGAAAGATTTTCGCCAGACCGGCAAAGGCGGCGATATTGCATCCAAACACTACACTTTTCCCATTTTTTATGCACTTTCGGTGGCCTCCCCCCTGGAACAAAAACGCCTGCGCAGCTTATTGGAGCGGGCAGATGCTGATCTCGATGCTGAAATTGAAGCGAAATCATTGATTCGCGTTTTGGGAGGAGAAGTCTATTTGTTGGCTGAGACAATGCGGTACCGTCGACGGGCGCTTGCGGCGCTGGACCAGGTCGAGATGTCAAAAGAAAGCCATGAGACTTTGGCTCGTTATCTCACGTGGCTATCTCTTCAGCCGAAATCGAACGGCTAAAGCGCATCGATCCGCCCGGCCCCACGGGGCTTTACACCTTCAAGCCTAGCGCCCCAAAAGTCCGAGTTCACTCGGCCAGCGCCTGACGCTGAACCGGCGACGATTTTTTTGCCCCCAAATTGAAACGCCCCCTGGATTCTTTGTGGTTAGTCTTTTTGACGTTGTTGGGATAAAATATGTCTTGATGAAAATGAAGTATTCTTATTGGCGCTTCCATCAGCCAAAATGGCAGACTACGTTGTTTTTGCTGGTCGCCCTTTTCACCCTGCTCTTTCTGCTCTGGAGTAGTTGGATGAACTGGCGGTTGCCCTATGATGGCATCGTTTTATCTGGCGCCGACAAAGTGGAGAGCGTTGCACCAAATAGTCCCGCCGAGCAGGCTGGCATCCGCCCTGGCGATATCATTCTTGCCATCAATGGTCAATCATTGAAGGAGATGCATTCCCTATACGAGGGACTCCATGCGGGCGATAAATCAATTTATTCGGTCATCAGAGATTCGGAGCTACGGGTCTTTACTGTGGGGTTTGGGCCGCTCCCCCTGCAGGGCAGGATACTTAATGAGGAGCCGATATTTGTTGGTTTTATTTTCTGGCTGGTTTCTCTTTTTGTGTGGATGGCAACGCCTGCAACCCGCGTTTCTCAGATTTTCTTTCTGCTGGGACAAGCAGCGGCAACGATGTTCGCCACCGGCGCCATTTCCACATTCAAAAGGAATTCTCTCGAAAATTGTCTGTTTACCATTTCTTTGCTTATCCTGTCGCCCCTGGTCGCGCACTTCTACCTTACATTTCCCCAACCGCGCGCAATCCGCTATCGTCGTCTTTACATGGGAGTCATTTATGGGACTGCTTCACTCCTGATCGTCACCTATACCATTGTTTCCCGCACACAATTCCAAAACCAATGGCTGAAACTTATTGCATCACAGAAACTGAATTTTGTGATCGTCGTGCAGGTGGCCGCACTGGTCAGTCTGTTTTCACCTCGTATTGGGGCAACAATACACTCTAGAAGACAACAGCGCTTACTAATCGCGGGCATGTTGCTTAGCGTTCTGCCTGTTTTATCACTTTCAGTGCTGCCACTTGTCATTACCGGAACGCCCTATGTAAACTACATCTGGACATTCCCATTCCTGGTGTTGCTGCCTGTTTCCTATGCCTATGCCGTGAAGGTGGAAAACCTGGATAAATTTGATCGCCTGCTCAAGCAAATCATTATCTTGCTGACGTTAGGCATTATCTTTTCGGCGCTTTATTTCCTGGTCTACGACATTTTACACAGCCTCCTGAACATTTCCCCGCGACATTGCCACTTCGCTGCAGGCAGCACCATGTTGTTGACGGCGATACTTACGACGCCCCTTTTAATGTATAAAATCGATCTGGCGTTGGATCGATTCTTTTATGGCCACTGGTATGACTATCGCTCCATTATTCAGCAAAACAGCCGCAATCTGAACAGCGTAATCCGATTTGACGAACTGGCCCAGAATTTATTACAGAACGCCCGCACCATGCGTTTCAAAAAGGCTATCCTGTTCAAAGTAAAAAAAGGCGTTCTCCGACCATACAAGTACTTCGGTTATCCTCCTACCAAGGCCGAAACGCTCTCACTGGATATCAACTGTTTCATCGTTCAACGCTTGCGGGCTGCCGGAAAACCCATTCGCTTTTTCGAATTAGTTTCGTCAGACGAACTGACCGCAACGCAGACTGAAAACCTGCACTCGTTCATCGATGCCAATATTCGGATTTTGCTGCCGCTTCTTACCAAGCAAAAGGAACTGTTGGGCGTATTGGCATTGGGAGAGCGCCAGGCATATGAATCGCTGGACAGCGATGACTGGGCTATTTTAACAACTCTCACAGATCAGACTTCGCTAGCCGCCGAGAATATCCACCTGGTGGAAACGTTGCGGGAGCAGGTGCAGATTATGGAGCAAATACAGCAGGAATTGAGGGAAACTAAATGGCGCTTGGCGGAGAACCGTGAGAAAGAACGTCTGGAATTGGCCCGGATACTGCATGATGGCCCGATTCAGGATATTTACAGCATCATTTATCAATTGGCAATATGGCGAAAATTGCACGATAAAGAAGCAGATATAGAATTGCAGGCGCTGGAAGCCGATCTGATGGCGGTGGAAAAAAGATTGCGCCACATCAGTACAGAATTACGTCCTCCCGCGCTAGACTCCTTTGGCCTGGAAGGTGCGATTCGCTCCCACATTACCAAACTGAAAGAGACGAATCCAGAATTGGAAGTATTACCCGATCTGATCTCCACAAAAAAGCTCATCCCCCCAGAGGAAAAGCTGGGATTATTTCGAATCTACCAGGAGGCGGTGCAAAACGCCATTCGCCATGCCCGGGCCAGCAAGATCTGGGTTCGTCTCTATCAGAAAGATAATCAGTTGATTCTTGAAATCGAAGATAACGGGCGTGGATTCGAGGTGCCAGAGAAATGGATGGATTTCGCTCGTCGCGGGCACCTGGGGATACTTGGCATCACGGAACGGGCAGAAGCCATCGGCGGGCAACTCGAGGTGCGTTCCAAGTCGGGCGAGGGAACGCTGATACGCGTGAGCATCGCCGTGCATGACGACTAACTTCGGGAGGCGGGGGCAAAGGCCGTGGAGAAAAGGTGGCAGGCGGCAAACAGGTTATCACCCACCTCCCGGAGGTCTAGAAAGTGGCCCTGCGTTCGCCAGCCTCGACCTCGAACTCATGTGGGACACACCCAAATCGCAGAGAAATTCAGAAAAATGCAAAATTCGGCCAAATAAACGTCGGAATGGGAATGGGCATTACACCAATCATGGCAATATAGTTTGACGAAATTGGCAATGACGCCTATAGTAGTCTTGTCGTAACTTGAATACTGGAGTCTGGCGAAAATTATTTTGGCTGCATTTCATGCCATTTTTTGACACGAATTGAGCTAATTTGACGAATTTTTCTTCCATTTTTCGCAAAATTCGTGTTAATTCGTGTCAGAATTCAAAAAACGCCAGTGTCCAGTTGAATACTCCAATGGAAAGCGATGAAGTCCAGCTAAATTTGGTTGCCTCATGCTGGGTGGAGCGAATGGCAAAACCGGCCTTGCAGATAATTTCATCTGTAGGTCGGTTTTTTTGTGTGTTTCCGGCACGAAACAGAGACATCTGCAACAGTTGGAACGTACACTTTATAGTAATTCCGGAAAATTAGATTGCCGAAGTTGGCAATATATTATTGACAAAATCGACACCGTGCAGTATACTGAGTCTGGTTTAATTTGAATATTTGTGGGATGCAATGAAGTCCAGCTAAATTTGGTTGCCTCATGCTGGATGGAGCGAATGGCAAAACCGGCCCCTATTAGGCTATCACGCTTGTTGGCCCGGTTTTTCTTTTTTAGGATTTCATTGAAAACATCGCAGAGAGAGTCAGGTTGCAGGTTGCCACGCTCTTTTTCACTCATTCAAACATTGTACCGCACCCGCTGAGACCGAAGAGAGAGTGTCTCGAGTTTTAGGAGGATTGAAATATGAAACGAATTCTGTTAGGCGTCGCGCTAATCATCGCAATAATCAGCCTGGCGCAGTTAGCTCCCTCTGTCAGTCCCGCTTTTGTCTCATCAGCCGATGGCGGCGCCCAGCCCCCCACATCCACTGCGGCGAGAACTCAGGACTCTGCGAACGAGGCGGATTGCCAGTGTGATGGCATCATTGGCGATTATGTCTGGCACGATCTCTACCATGATCAGAATCACATCGTGGATGGCATTCAGGATGCAGGCGAGCCAGGACTTGAAGGCGTTGTCATCGAACTCTATGACAGCAACGGCAACTTCTATGATAATGTGACGACCGACGCCAATGGATCTTATCAATTTACTGACTTGCCCTACGATGATTACACGGTCAAGGTAGCCGATAGCAACTTTGATCCGGGCGGCCCGCTTGAGGGCTGGTATGCCGCTCCTCCCGATGAGGGCGGCGATGAAAGTCTTGACAGCGATGGCGATCGGGATACTTACGAGGCCACCATTACCCTGTCTGATGGTGACAGCACCCACAACGACGTAGACTTTGGCTTCATCACCACAGGCATCGCCCTGCAAAAAACAGGCCCGTCCTCCAGCAATGTTAATGACGACATCACCTACCACTTTCGGGTGGAGAACACGGGGGATATCGTGCTGCATGGCGGCGCCCACGTTTACGATGAGATGATCGAACCGGATGGCGATCATGAAATCTGGAGCGACGTCGTCTATCCTGGCGAAGTGTATGAGTTCGACCGCACTTACACCCCTGATAGCGATGATTGTGGCAGCCTCACCAACACAGCCACGGCAGTGGGCCATCCCCAATATCCTGACGGATCTTATGTCGATGATGTTACCGATGAGGATAGCTGGACTGTACAGGTGGACTGTCAGACCCAACCCGCCAGCCTCAGTGGACAGGTGTGGCACGACCAGTATTTCGATGAAGATCACAAGATCGATGGTATTCGCGACAACAGTGAACCGGCCATCGACGGCGTGACTGTGAATCTTTATGATGACAATGACAATCTGGTGGCAACGACTACAACCGATACCAATGGCGGCTATGAATTCACCAATCTTGATCCGGGGGATTACCGGGTGCAGATCGCTGACAGCAATTTCGAAGCTAACGGTGCGATGGACGAGACTGATGATGCGGTGGATTGGCACGCCAGTCCACAAGATGCTGGCAATGACGACACGGTGGACAGCGACGGCGATGAATCCACTTACGATGTCGATGTCACACTGAGCGCCGGAGAAGATAAGCAGCATGTGGATTTCGGCTTCTTCCAAGCGTGCGTCAACTTCACCAAGACGGGACCCAACTCAATGACGCCGGGGGAGGAGTTCAACTTTCACTTCAGAGTGGAGAATTGTGGAGATGTTGTGTTGCATGGCGGGGTCACCGTTTACGATGCGCTGATCAACCCCGATGGCGACCATGCCATCTGGAATGATGTTGTTTATGCAGGCGAAATCAAGGAATTTGACGAGGCTTACACCCCCAGCGAGGATGAATGCCCCACGCTTGTCAATGACGCCTCCGCCGA
Organism: Anaerolineae bacterium; assembly: GCA_015493675.1. Taxonomy (GTDB): domain Bacteria; phylum Chloroflexota; class Anaerolineae; order J102; family J102; genus M2005. The sequence continues at coordinate 7,673 of WGCR01000377.1, read as the reverse complement.
GGGACATCCCGTGCATCCCGATGGCTCCTCCTTGCCTTATGTCACCGATGAGGACAGTTGGACCGTGTCGTGCGCCACGTCGCAGGCCAGCCTGGGCGATTATGTGTGGCTTGATATAAATGCCGATGGCGTGCAGGATGCTTCGGAGCCGGGCGTTTATGGCGTTACCGTACATTTGTTGGATGTCAATGGCGCTTTATTGGCCTCGACATCCACCGATCAGGATGGTCACTATCTGTTCAGAAGTTTGGCCGCCGATGACTACATAATCGAATTCGTTCTGCCCGACGGTTACACTTTCAGTCCGCGCGATAACGCTGGCGATGACACCCTGGATAGCGATGTCGATGAAGCTACCGGCAAGACCCCGGTCGTGAGCCTTGCGGAAGGGGAGAACGATATGACGTGGGATGCCGGGATAGTCTACACGCCGACGAACGCAGGCGTCTGTTACGTTGCGTCAGACGGAGATGACGAACTGGCCAGGATCGATGCTGACGGTTCTGATTTTGTGGATGTTGGCAGCCTGGGCGTGCCTGACGTGGAGGCCATTGCTTTCAATACCGACTGGACCATACTTTATGGGGCTGATGCGGATCAATTGGGAACCATTGATACCGGCAGCGGCGCCTTCACAGCTATTGGTCCTTTTGGACAGGGTGACGGCGCCGAGGGCGTTGTCGACTTTGATGATGTCGACAGTTTGGGGTTCGATCCCATCACAGGGGTCTTCTATGGCGTTACCCGCCGTGGTGGAAGCGAAACCAATGACGCCCTGTTCCAGATCGATCCTGCTACCGGCGCCTACGTTCCCGACGCCTTTGGCTCTGGCGCCGACTACGTTATTGTCGATTCCGGCTCTGTGCTGGGACTCTACGATATCGATGACATAGCGGTGGATCCGGCTGGTCAGATGTATGGCATTGCCAATTCCCCCGGCGGCGATCACCTGGTCAAGATCGACAAGCAAACCGGTGAAGTTGTAGATGTGGCCCGTCTTACCAACGATGCTGATGGCAACGGGCTTGACGACATGGAGGGACTCACTTATTATGGCACATCTGCGCTTTATGGCGCCACAGGCGATGGCGGCGATGAACCCAATAGCATGTGGCGCATTGACAAATCCACCGGCGTTGCTACAAAACTCGATACTTTTCCGCAGTTCGATGATTACGAGGCCATTGACTGTCAGGGAAATTCTGCGCCCGCTTCCATTGGAAATTACGTATGGGAGGACCTGAACGCAAATGGCGTGCAGGATGCCAATGAGCCAGGCATCGACGGCGTCACCGTAGAGCTGTTCAAGTCGGACGGCACAATCATGACGACGACCACAGCCAACGGCGGCCAGTACAGTTTCGACAACCTGGTTCCCGGTGATTACTATGTCCAGTTCACCCTGCCCGGCGGGTATGTGTTCAGTCCCCAGAACCAGGGCGATGACACGTTGGACAGCGATGCCGATACAACCACAGGCCAGACGGCCCCGACCACGCTGATCGCGGGCGAGAACGACCCCACCTGGGACGCGGGCATGTACCGCAAAGCCAGCCTGGGCGACTACGTGTGGTGGGACCTGGATCAAGATGGCGTGCAGGATGCGGATGAAAACGGACTTTCCGACGTGACCGTCACGTTGAAGGACGCCAATGGCAACACCGTAGCCACCACAACCACCGATGCCGACGGCGCCTATCTCTTCGACAACCTGACGCCTGGAGATTATATCGTCTTCTTCGATAAATTGAGCAAAGATTGGAGCTATAGCCCTCAAAATCAGGGGGGAGATGATGCTCTGGATAGCGACGCCGACGTTACCACCGGTGATGCGGCAGTCAGCCTTGCTTCGGGCGAACACAACAACACCATCGACGCGGGCGAAACCATTGATTCCAGCTATTCCATCACCAAAGAAAACACCACAGCGGAATCAGACGTGGCCCCCGGCGATCCCATCAGCTTTACCATCACTATCAAAAACACCGGCAGCACCTGGCTTACGGTCATCCCGCTGAGAGATTCTTACGATATGAACTACATCAGCTACGTAAGCGCAGATCCGGCATCTGATGACAACAACGATGACGGCGTCATCGACTGGAGCGATCTGACCGCCAGCTTTGGCGAAGACCTGGCCCCGGGCGAAAGCTTCTCCGTTGTGGTCCATTTTACCGCCAATGCTTCCACCGACAGCCTCAGCAATCATGAAACCATCAACACGGCCACAGCCCATGATGTCATGTCGGATCCCGATGGCCCCAACGGCGCCACCAACGCCACCCCGCTGCCCGAACAGTCGGACGAGGCTCCTGCCAACATCCTGAACCCGGTGGGGGAGGATATGCAGGAATTCTCCGCTTTCGTGACGGGCAGCTCAGTACGGCTACAGTGGCAAACCGCCAGCGAGGCTAACATCCTCGGCTTCAACGTGCTGCGCAGCTCAGGGGACGGACGGTTTGTGCGCATCAACCACAGCCTGATCTTCTCTCATCATGCCGGCGCCGATGTGAGTGGCGCTTACAGATTCGAAGACAGAAATGCTTTTGATGGCCGTCACACCTACATCCTCGAAATCATTCGTCTGGACGGCAGCATCGAGCGTTACAAACAACACACAGTCATCCACAACGCACAGTCGTAATCTCCAAAATATCAGTCTGCTTCATTCTTCGTCAGACTATGCCCAATAATCATCATCACAAAGGTATCGTAGGCGCAACAGCCATGGGAAAGCCACACGCTATTCTACTCCTAACCATCATCGCAATTTTCGCTCTGCACTTCACAAGCCCGAGCCCCAGTTATGCTGATCCCAACTCAAGTTGTGGATCTGGAGACGCAGGCGGCGTCGTCTATCGCGAACTGCCGGTCAACGGCAGCTCACTCAACACCTATGGCATCAAGGATAGCAACGAACCGGGCGTTGAGGGCGTGCTCGTCACCGTTATCGATGCAGCCGGCAATACGCAGACCGATACAACTGATGCGTCGGGAGCCTGGAGCGTGACGCCCGCAGCTTTTCCCGTGCGAGTGGAGTTTACAGTTCCTGCCGGCCTGGCCGAAAGCTTGAATGGCGTAGACTCTCTTACGTCCGTCCAATTCATTGCTGCCAGTGATTGCAGTGTCGATTTTGGGGTTCACTATCCTGGCGACTACAGTGATGACGTCAAACCTTTCATTGCGATTCCCAAGATGTATAATGGCACAGTTGGACCCAGATCTGACGCAGCGCTGTTCTCCTTTGATTACACACAGCAGGGTTTCTATAATGATGAAGATGGTCAGCACAAAGACTATACAGCTTATGGGGATGCAAACTGGGAAGACGTCGGGGCGCTCTATGGGCTGGCCTACCAACGGGAAACCAAACGCCTGTTTGCTTCCGCTCTGCTGCGTCGTTATGCAGATTTGAAAGCTGGAACAGATGCTATTTTTGTTTTAGATTACAACACCACTCCGGCAACTGTTAGTTCTCACTTTAATTTGAACGGAATTAATACTACGAATGGCGGCGTGATTGACTTAGGAACGGTTTGTCGCGACACGAATTGTGATCCTCTAGGAACAGGAGATTCATCAGATTATCCACTTAGCACAGATCAGGGCGCTCCCAGTCGAGATATGGATGCCTTCGACAAAATTGGCAAAGTTGGGTTTGGTGATATCGATCTGGAAGATGGCGATCAGACGTTATGGGCGGTCAACCTCAACCAGCGAGCGCTAATCAGTGTGGATGTCAGTGGCGCAACGTTGCCTGGGACAGTGGATCAGTACATTATCACATCTCTCCCCGGCGTTCCCTCCTGCACAGGTGGCGAATTACGGCCCTGGGGATTGAAATTTTATGAAGACAAAGGCTATCTTGGCATTGTTTGCGATGCGCAATCGTCAGGTGATAATGCGGATCTACACGCCTATATTGTCTCTTTTAACCCCAGTAATGTTTCCGCTGGTTTTGCGCCGATTATCGATTTTGCACTCGATTATGAACGAGACAATAATAATAGTCCTGAATACCCGAGTTACTTTGAGGCCTGGATCGATGCGCAAGGCTATGTTGACAATGTAGCGTCTTCGGATCAAGGCGATTTCCATCAACAAACATATGAGCAACCATTTCTCGCCGATATCGAATTTTTTAATTCCGACACTATGTTCATCGGCATCGGTGATCGTTTCGGCTACCAGATGGGACGATCGAACTATCCTCCGATCTCTGGCAACACTGACTTGAAGTCGGGCCTGGCGTACGGTGACGTGCTTAGATCTTGCAAGGTGAATGGCTCTTGGATACTGGAGGAGAAAGGTAATCCTGACTGCCCCACAAACTATGACGCTATCCAGGGCGTTAACAATAATGGCGGTGAGTATTTCTTTGACACCGGTGGTGATAAACGCACGGAGTCTGCATTCGGAGCCCTAGCTATCATGCCTGGGGCGGGGCATCTTTTGAGCACCTTTAACGATCCCTATCCGGGCGATGATAACTTCGGAGATGAATATTGGAATAATAGCGGCATCGAATGGTTCGATTTGGATAATGGCGCTGTCGAACGTTGGATACAGATGGATCCTGGCTATGACTATGGCAGCGGCCGCGACAATTCTTTTGGTAAGGCTAATGGCGTGGGGGATGTCGAATTGCTTGTCGATCCGGCTCCGCTAGAAATTGGCAATCGGCTGTGGTGCGATACTGGTAGCGGGTCATTCGCCGGAAACGGCGTGCAAGACCCGGGAGAAACCGCCATCAATGGCGCCACAGTCGTCCTGGAATGCGATACGGACGGCAATGGCGACTATGATGTGAGCGCAAGCGCCACCACAGACGCCAATGGCGTTTATCTGTTCAAAGATGGCGACGCCAGTCTCAGCAGTTTCCCCGTGGCTGGATGGGATAACAGCTTGCACATCATCCCTCGAAACGCCTCCTGTAGGCTTCTTGTAGACAAGACGCAAAGCGCCATTGCCTCGGCTTGCGGCTCCGGCAGCTCTCCCACCGCTCTGAATTCCGGCCAAGGTCAAAATGCAGACCTGAATGATAGCGATGGCGATCCCGCAGTGGGCGACTCGAATCAGGTTGGGGTGGCGTTCACCACGGGAGCCAGCGGACAAAATGATCATAGCTTCGACTTTGGCTTCCAGCGAGCCGCCAGCCTGGGCGATTGGGTCTGGAACGACGTCGATGCGGACGGCGTGCAGGATAGCGGTGAGACAGGCATTGCAGGCGTCACAGTCGAACTCTACACTGGCAGTTCTTGCTCTGGCGGCGCAATCGCCAGCAAAATAACGGACGACAATGGCAATTACAGTTTCACTACTTTGGCCCCGGGAACATATTCCCTGAAGTTCATCAAGCCAAGTGGCTACAACTTTAGTCCCCAGAACCAGAACTCCGATGACAGTATTGACAGCGACGCTGACCCAACCAGCGGATGCACTGGCGGCGTCACCCTGAGCATGGGACAAAATGACATGACCTGGGATGCCGGACTGTACCATCCGGCAGGCCTGGGAGACTATGTGTGGTGGGATGAGGATGAAGATGGCATCCAGGATTCAGGCGAAGAAGGTCTGCCCAACATCGCTGTGGCATTGAAAGACGCGCAAGGCGGAACGATGGCGACCACCACAACGGATGACAACGGCCATTATCACTTCAATAATCTGCCGCCGGGCGATTATTCCCTCTCCTTTACGCCGCCCAACGATGACTGGCATTTTACCAGCCCCAACCAGAGCGAAGACGACAAAGACAGCGACGTAGACCCCAACACCCGCACCACCAGCACAATTCAATTGACGGCGGACGAGGACGATCTCACCTGGGACGCAGGCATGAGCATTCCCTCCAGCTTCAGCATCACCAAGGAAAACACCACCGCCGAACCAGAAATAGCGCCCGACGATCCCATCAGCTTCACCATCACCATTCAGAACACGGGCAAGACCTGGCTCACCCATATTCCGCTGCGGGACGAATACGACGTCGATTATCTGACCTACGTGGACGCCAACCCGACCTCCGACGACGGTGACGACGACGGTATCATCGATTGGAGCGATCTCACCGTCAGCTTCGGGCAGGATCTGGCGCCCGGTGACAGCTTCACTATCGTGGTCAACTTCACGGCCAAAGAGACGACGGAAAATCTGCCCAACCATGAGACCACCAACACGGTCACTGCTCACGATGTGCAGGCTGATCCTGACGGCGTCAACGAGCCCATTGGCGACACGACGCTGCCCGATCAAACGGATGACGCCACCGCCAACATTCTCAACCCAGTGGGAGAGGACATGGCGGGATTCTCAGCCCGAGCGATGGGCGCTCTTGTGCGCCTGCAATGGCGGACGGCCAGCGAATCCAACATCCTCGGCTTCAACGTATTGCGCAGCGCGGATGACGGTGGTTTTGAGATCATCAACAACGAGTTCATTTACGCCCGTCACGCCGGAGCTGACATGGATGCGGCGTATCGCTTCAATGATCGCACAGCCTTTGATGGCCGCCACACCTACATCCTCGAAATCATTCGTCTGGACGGCAGCGTCGAACGCTATGGCCAGACGATGATTCACATAGCAGATCAACGTTGACAATAATACTCTCTTTATTCCCCAGATTTCCCAAGAAAAGGAGTCCGAACACAATGAAACGCAGTTCCAACCATCGCTTCACTCTCCGCACCCTGTTGATCATAACGGGCGTGCTGGCGCTGGCCCTGTTCACGCAAATGACAGTGAGCCACGCCGATCCCAACACCCCCCAGGGCGCATCCACCCTTGGCGACTTTGTCTGGCATGACAGCAATGTCAACGGCATCAAGGATGAGAGCGCCGAATGGGGCGCCTCCGGCATCGATGGCGTCGTGGTCAATCTCTATCTGGATGACATGGACGGTGCGTTTGAGCCTGGCACAGACGACACGTTTGTCGCCACGTTGACAACGGGCGACGATAGCAACACAACCGGCACAGAGCACGGCTGGTATGATTTTGTCAACATCACTGCCAATGGCAATGCCTACTGGGTGGAAATCGATGACAGCAACTTCGATCCAGGCGGCGCTCTGGAAGGCTATGTCTACACCGGCAATCTTGCCAATAATGTTTATAATGGCGAAGAGCCTCGTTTTGTCTACATGGGCGATCCCATCATGGACTATAACGACGCCGATTTCGGCTATGCCCTGCCCGGCATCGAGCTCGTCAAAACCGCTGGCAATGCCGCCGATGGCGAGATCGAATACATCGAAAGCCCTCAGAGCGTAACGTTCACCTACACCTATACCAATACAGGCGAAACTCACCTCAAAGATATCACGGTGGTGGACGACAACGGCACCCCCTCCGACGCGTCCGATGACTTCACCGTCTGCACCATCAGCGGGCCTCTGGCTCCGGGCGCTTCGGGCACATGCACCGCCTCGCGCACGATTTCGGCTGATATGACCAACACGGCGACCGTCACGGCCAATCCCACCGACGGCAATGGCACAGACCTGCCCGGCGACGATGTCAGCGACACCGATGACGCGACCGTCGATCTGGTTTCTCCCGCCATCCAACTGGTGAAAACTGCCGACAACGCGGCTGATGGCGCTGTCGATTACATCAACTCGGGCGATGATGTCGTGTATCACTACACCGTCACCAACACAGGCGACACC